>CAILKQ010000143.1 GCA_903834825.1 uncultured bacterium
GGCATGGGCCTTGAGGAATTTTGGGGTATATACAAGGTCTTCTAAATATCCATTGAAAATACCTGCGGCCTCAACAGCTTCCAGCATGCGTTTGGCCTCCGCTGCATTGCGGCCAAGCGGCTTGGTGGAGATCACTGCTTTTTTATGCTTGATGCAAAGCATCACCGCTTCTTCATGCAGGTTGTTGGGCAGTGAGATACAGACCATGTCCACATTGGGGTGGGCAATGGCCTCTTCCATCACTGTCGTATAATGTTCGCACTGATAATCTGCTGCAAACTTCTTTGCCTGCTCTTCTCTTCTGGAATAAATAGAAACAATCTTGTCTCTGCTTCTTAATCCTTGAATGGAATCAGCATAAAATCTTCCGATGAATCCGGAGCCGAGCATTGCGAGTTTCACCATAATGAAAGGGTTGAATTTACCTGCCGAAGGCAGGGGGGTTGAAGTGGTTTAAGGGGTTGAAGTAGATTTCTTGTCTTTGAAAAAGAGTACTAAAAATACAAGGCTGGCGGCGGCAATGCCTGCAGGAACAAGCCATACATGCAACCAATCAGTTACTCCGCCTGAAGTGTACTGGTCCTTGACTTTTCCTGAAACGATGGAACCGATGTACATCCCAATGCCATAGGTGGCAAGGCTGATCAGGGCCTGGGCTTGAGACTTGATTTTTTCGCCGGCTTTCTGATCGGTATAGATCATCCCGCTCACAAAAAAGAAGTCATAACAAACGCCGTGCAGGAGTATCGCGGCATACAACATCCACTGACTGGTAGCAGGATCGCCATATCCAAAAAATACAAAGCGGAGAATCCATGCCAGCAATCCTACAATCAATATTTTTTTCACCCCAAATTTTCCGAAGGCAAAGGGCAACAAGAGCATGAACAAGACTTCAGATACCTGGCCCAAAGACATGATGTTTTCTATCCTGAAGGTTGTAGGGTCGGCGGAGGGAAATGCCATTTTATAACCATCTGTAAGCGATGGGTTTGCCCAAGCGTAATAAAACGAAAGGGGAATGCAAATCAACACTGAGGAGATGAAAAAGATGAGAAAAGAACGGTCTTTGAACAGTACGAATGCGTCTTTACCCACGATTTGTCCGAAGGTACTGGGTCCGGTTGCTGTCGGTGATGTTTTGGGCAGGAAGAAAGACATCAGTCCCAGCAAAAGGGCCGAGACCATGGCAATTTGAAAGATCATGACATTGTCTCCAACACCCAGGTAACCAACCAGGTTGGTGACAGTAATCCAAGCCAATGTTCCAAATACCCGGATGGCGGGAAACTCCTTTTCAGGATTGTCCATGGCACGCATGGCAATGGAGCTGGTCAGCGCAATGGTTGGGGCAAAGGTCATGCAGTAGGCCAGCATCACCCAATAGAATGTATCCGCATCAGTGATGGTGGTCAAGACATAGAGCAGGGCAGCTCCTGCGAGGTTCAAAACACCCAATACTTTTTGGGCTTCAAAGAACCTGTCTGCGAGCATCCCAACAAAAAACGGTGCTGCAATCATGGCGATGGAAAATGCTGCGTATGCATTGCCCACCTGTTCTCCCGTGGCATGCAACTGGTCGGTCATGTATTTGCTCATTTGTCCGTACCACGAACCCCATACAAAAAATTGCATGAACATCATGAGTGCTAGCTGAATCCTGGTGATTGATTTCATGTGAAAAATTATCTTTCCAAGATAAAGATAATTTGGATGTGGGGCATCAATTGCTGGCAGACTGTCTCCGGGATTGTTGTAATTTGCAGCAACAAATTTCAGATGAAAAGAAAGGAACGCTACGATACAGTCATCAACCATTTTCAGGTGAACATCCCGGAAGCGGAAACAGAACTGTTGTATGACAATCCCTTCCAATTGCTGGTGGCAGTCATCCTTTCTGCCCAATGCACAGACAAGCGGGTGAACCTGACCACGCCAGCCATTTTTGAAAAATTTCCAGATCCTGAAAGCATGGCTGCTACTGATTTTGATACCCTTTTCCCCATCATAAGGAGCATTTCCTATCCCAACAACAAAACAAAGCACCTGATTGGGATGGCCAATATGTTGATGAACGATTTCAATGGTGAAGTGCCCATGACGGTTGATGAGCTGGTCAAACTGCCTGGTGTAGGAAGAAAAACAGCCAATGTAATCACATCCGTGATCGACCAACAGCCGAACATGGCGGTGGATACCCATGTGTTCAGGGTATCGGCCAGGCTGGGGCTAACCCGTGGAGCCAAAACGCCATTGGCAGCAGAAAAGCAACTGATCAAAAGTATTCCGAAGGAATTGGTGCACAAGGCCCACCACTGGCTGATCCTGCATGGCAGGTATACTTGTCTTGCCAGAAATCCCAAATGCGGGGAATGTGGGTTGACGGAAATCTGCCTTTACCACAAGGCCAACAACAAACTGTAAGAGACTCCAGCCTTTGATTATTGCATAGAAAACCCGTCCAAGGCAGCATAAGACATGATGCGTTCGGTTGAACTCCTTGAAGGACTGAACTTGATATTGTTGAGTACATCAAAACCTTCCTTTATACGAGCAAATTGCTCCATCATGGCCGGATTGTTTTCGATGAAAAATAAGAAGTGGGCACTCTCCTCAGAAGACATTTCATTGTAAAGATAACGCAACATAGATTCAGATATTAATGAGCTCATAATCAGCCTTTTATCAATTATAAATGATTGAAAAAGGATAGTTGGAATTGACGGTCATCAACAGGATAGAAGAATGGAATGGTTATCAGATCTCGATATAAAAATCATCTGACCCCCTTAAAACGGAAATGAGGGGCTTATATTGTCCAGGGGATGAACAGTTTTCACTACTAAGACTGAATCTCATTTTTCCCTGACCAGGAATACGTCTTCGTTTTCCCGCTTCATGAGGTACTGCTCACGGGCAACTTTCTCCATCCAAAGGGGATTGGTCTTGATCAGGTCAATATCCTTTTTCGTCTTTTCGATCTGATCCTTGTAATATTGTTTGCTTTGCTTGAGCTCATTAAATTCAGCCCGGTACTGGAGGTGGAGGAAAAGGTTGTTGTGGTCGAAAAACAGCATCCAGCCCACGAAAAAAATGGTGGCCAGAACGAATTTGTTTTTGAAAAAAAGGAGGAGCTTCATTGATTGCATAAAATTAGGACATTTTTCCGGTCCTTCCTCGTCAGCACCTTATCCATTGCATTTCGTACCTTGCGCCCAATGGAAAAATCAAATTTTGTAGACCAGATCAGGGTGTTTTGCAAAAGCGGACACGGTGGGGCAGGCAGCAAGCACTTCATGCGGACCAAATTCAATGCCCAGGCGGGGCCAGATGGAGGCGATGGCGGACGGGGAGCCCATATCATCCTCAGGGGCAACAAGCACTTGTGGACCCTGCTTCACCTGCGTTATTATAAAAACGTCATTGCTGAAGATGGACAGGGCGGAAACAAGAACAACATGACGGGAAGGGACGGGCACGATATCATCATTGAAGTACCCCTGGGAACCATTGCCGTGGACGAAGGGACCGGAGACAAGGATGGTGAAATACTGGAAGATGGTCAGGAGTTCATCTGGGTAAAAGGAGGAAGGGGCGGACTGGGCAACAAGAATTTTGCCACATCCACCAACCAGGCGCCTGAATATGCTCAGCCCGGAGAAGAGGGATTTGAAGGCTGGAAAGTGCTTGAGTTGAAAGTGCTGGCAGACGTAGGACTGGTGGGTTTCCCAAATGCCGGTAAATCAACCCTGCTCTCTTCAATGACGGCTGCAAGGCCCAAAATTGCTGATTATGCATTCACCACACTGACGCCACAACTGGGCATGGTGGAATACCGCGACGGAAAATCCTTTTGCATTGCAGACCTTCCGGGCATCATTGAAGGCGCTGCTGAAGGGAAAGGTCTCGGCCATCGGTTCCTGCGCCACATCGAGCGGAACCCTGTGTTGGTTTTTATGATCCCTGCAGACAGCAAAGACCACAAGGCAGAGCTTGCCATCCTCCTGAATGAATTAGAACAATACAATCCGGAGCTGCTCGATAAAAAATTCATCATCGCCATCAGTAAGAATGATATGCTGGACGATGAACTTCGGACAGCCATTGCAAAAGAGCTTCCAACCGATATTCCGCATGTATTCATTTCATCCGTGTCCGGTTCAGGACTGTTGCAACTGAAAGACATGCTGTGGAAAGAGCTGCAGTAAATGGTCCATACCATGTACGAATTGATGGCTGAACAACTGCCATGCTGATAAAACAATACTAAACCAGCTCCCAACTGAGCCCACCATCTTTTTCGTCCTTGAGCTGGATGCCTGCTTCCAGCAACTGGTTGCGGATCTTGTCTGAAGTGGCATAATCTTTTTTAGCCCTTGCATCTTTTCTGATCTCTGCGATCAAATGGAGCACAGCACCAAGCTTCTGGTCGTCATGCTTTTTTTCATTCCTCAGGCCAAAAATATCAACCAGAAAAGTATTGAACTTCTCTTTCATCATTTGCATGGTAGCGGTGGTAAGGGCATTGCTTTTGACAAGTCCATCCTTGATGGAATTGATGACCGGTACCAGCTCAAACAGGCCTGCCAATACTTTTGCCGTATTGAGGTCATCGTTCATGTCGTCGTCCAAGGCGCTGAGCACTTCAAAACAATGTTGCTCCAAATCAGGGTCTCCGGCACTGATATTGTTATCTGCAATGACGAAGTTGTTCAATTGTGTGAAGGCGTCCCAAATCCTTCTCAGGCCTTTCTCGGCGGCCTGAAGGGCTTCGTTGCTGAAGTCCAGTGTGCTCCTGTAATGGGTTTGGAGAATAAAGAAACGAACGGTCATGGGAGAATACGCTTGCGTCAATATCTCATGTGATCCGCTGAACAGTTCACTGAGTTTGATCACATTGTTGTAGCTTTTTCCCATCTTCCGGCCGTTGATGGTGATCATGTTGTTGTGCAACCAGAACTTCGCAGGAATCTGGTGGTTGCAGACTGCACTCTGTGCAATCTCACACTCATGGTGAGGAAACTGAAGGTCCATTCCTCCACCGTGTATATCAAACTCAGCCCCTAAATATTTGTTGCTCATGGCAGAACACTCAATATGCCATCCCGGGAAACCCTCTCCCCATGGGCTCTGCCAGCGCATGATGTGCTCTGGTGCGGCATGTTTCCACAAGGCAAAATCTGACTTGTTGCGCTTCTCTTCCTGCGATTCCAACTCACGGGTTGTTTCGAGTTGATCATCCAATACCCTTCCACTCAAGATGCCATATGGCATGCCTTTGGCACTGAAATCCTTGTGGTATTTTTCAACATCAAAATAGACTGAACCATTGGCTTCATAGGCATAGCCATCAGCCATGATGCGCTGGATCATGACAACCTGCTCCACAATATGACCTGTAGCAGTTGGCTCGATACTGGGCTCAACATTGTTGAATTCCCTCATCGCCCAATGAAAAAGATTGGTGTATTTCTGCACCAGCTCCATGGGCTCCATTTTCTCCAGGATGGCTTTTTTTGAAATCTTGTCTTCACTTTCCCTTCCCTCCTCTTCAAAATGACCGGCGTCCGTGATGTTGCGCACATACCGCACCTGGTAGCCAAGATGACGCAGGTAGCGGTACACAATATCAAAGGTGATGAATGGCCTTGCATGGCCAAGATGGCTTTCTCCGCTGACAGTTGGACCGCATACATACATGCCAACCCTGCCTGGTATCAATGAGCTAAAAACTTCTTTCTGTCTGGTGAGCGAATTATAAAACTGCAATGAAGACATACATAATATTGTGATGGCAAAGATAAAGATTGAAAGGCAGAACACTTGTCGACCCCAAGATAAGCCTATTTTTTTCTGATGTCTGAAACCAGAAACGAATGGTCAGAGAGTCTTTTCCCTCCCTGGGTAAACTGCAAGGCTTCATACTGCTCAGGATGAAAAATATAATCAATCCTCAAGGTGGGCAAAAGCTGTAGCATGAAAGAGGACGAACTGGTGAATGTTGCACCCAGGCCAGTCCCTTTTTCCAGGAATGCATCTTTCCGGTCGCCCCGGACCACTGAATAAGTATAGGACCCAGGCACATCATTCAAGTCCCCCATCACAAATGTTGGATATGGGGAAGAGGCTATTTCGTTCACAATAAAATCAGATTGCACCCCATGCCAATAAAAAGTATTGCGCATTTTTTTGATCAGCTGTTTGGACTGGATCACACTGCTGTCTTTTTTTGCCTTTACGTCGTCGATGACCCCGTATTCCCTTGCCCCAAATCCAAAAGATTGAAAATGGACAGCATAAATGCGCAACGTGTCCGCGCCATCGATAACATCAGCAAAAACAGTATTCTCGGCATTGGCATCTGGTGAAGCAGGGGAAAAAGGAATAACACCGCCCCTTGCAATGGGAAGCCTTGAAAAAATAGCAATGCCACTGTACTGCTTTGTATCAAAAATATCCTCCCCTGCAAATTGATGGTACTTATAACCAAGCACATGCTCGAGATAGTGCATTGGGTCTTTTTTACCTTCTGCAGGCATGGACACAAATTCCTGAAAGCAGATCACATCAGGCTGGTATTTCTTTACCTGGTCAAGGATCAGTTGCAGGTGCTTGTCCCGATCAGGCTTGAACATGCTTTCATCAAAAGGAATGAAATGACGGAGGTTCCATCCCATGAACCGGATGGAACCCGGTTGTTTCTCTTGCGAAAAATCATCCCCCCTTTTAAAAGAAATATGGTTACCCACGGCTGAAAAACCGGCCAACATCACCAGCAAGGAGAAAAAAGCCCGCTTGATGCGGACAAAAATCCAAAACATGAGGAAGAGCAGTAGCAGCAGAAAAATAAAGGGAAAGAACAGGCCCAAAAAACCAGTAAACCACCAGGTCTTTGGATGCAAAAACGGTGCAAAGCTGCATGCCAGGTACAATGCAGCAACAATGATATTGAGCAGCATCATTGCACCAACAGAAACGGATTTGAAAAAATTACCCATAAGCTATTTTATAGGTCTTTATTGCTGGCCTCTTTCAAAATCTTTTTTTCTTCTTCGGTCAGTTTATCATAGCCTTTCTGGTTGATCTTGTCAAGAATAATATCAACCCTTTCTTGCGTGATATTGGGTTTTTTGACAAATGGAGCCTTGCTTCCCTGGTTATAGAAGGACGATTGCTTTGCGGAATATCCTTTGTTTTTGGGTGGGGTAAACCATGCACCAATCCAGGAGAAGAATGCATTCATCCATTCACCAGGATCATTCCCTTTCTGCAGCATACGGATGTATCCATATCCGGTCAATCCTCCTGCAGCAACAGGCAATAACAAAACGGGATTGGAAAATGCAGCGGAGAGGTTCAAGAGCAAATAAATCAATGCAATGATCCACAGGGGAATGCCCCCACCAATCATGGGAAAGAACCGGTACTGTGGTGAAACGGTTGTTGCCGCCACTGCCAATCCAAGAATTCCTGACACAGCCCCACTGAAAAATATGGATTGCGTTGCGCCAGGATAAAAAATATTGGCAGCTCCCAAAAATGCAATGCCTGAGATGGTGGCACTGTAGATGTAAATGGGAATAATCTTGTCGTTGCCTACAAGATCTTGGATAAGGTATCCAAATGTCCATAACCAAATCAGGTTGCTGATGACCAAGATAACCTTGACTTCAGTGAACTGCATGGTAATCAGGGTCCAGGGCCTTGTAATAAATTGCATGGGGTCTGCGGGCATCACAAACCAATAGTAAATATTGCGGTAAAATTGCTCTTCCGGAATCCTTGAAAAAACATAGATGCTTTTCAGGAAATTCATCAAGATGAAAAATGTGATTTGCAGTACAACCAGCATCACCAAAGGGTTTGCTGTGTTGAGCAGATTTGAACGGCCTGATCCCGTATTGTCCCTGTATCCCATTCCTCTTGTTTTTTGGTCAATAAAAATCGCTCCTGTTCCGCTTGTTCCAGATCATCACAATGATAATCCCCACTGCTGCCCCTCCCAGGTGTGCAAAATGCGCTATTCCTGTAGACTCGCTTGATATGCCACCCAATACATCCAGAACACCCAGGCCGAGCAGCGCCCATTTGGCCTTGATCGGAAAAGGAATCGGAAGAATAATCATTTGGCTGTTGGGAAAGGTATAGGCAAAGGCAGCAAAAATTCCCATCACCGCACCAGAAGCACCCAGGGTAGGAACATTTGTCAACATAAAAAGTTCAGCAGCGCCGATCTGACCCGCTTCAAACATGGCATTGTATTGAGAGATGTCATAGGTCAATGCAATGGCCTGGGTGAGTCCTGCGCCAAGACCGCAAACCAGGTAAAATGACAGAAACTTTGCTGGTCCCCAGAGGTTTTCCAGGGTAGAACCAAACATCCACAAGGCAAACATATTGAACAAAATGTGAAAGAATGAATCAGAGGAATGCAGAAACATATAGCTAATGAACTGCCAGAAATGGTAATGCACAGAACTGAAATGGTGCAGTGCAAAAAGGTCTTCAATAGACAAAAGGTCCTTGCCAACAGTGATTTGAGCGAGCCAAACCAAGGCATTGATGATGATGAGGTTTTTGATGACTACGGGAAGCACCTGAAACCTGCCCGGTCTGATTTCTGATTCCATACGTTGCTTTATATTACAAATTTAACGAACCTGGGGCATCTTGCCTCAACTTCAACTGCACAACATTCTCAATATGATGGGTATGGGGGAACATATCAACAGGCCTGATCGCCGTCACATCATACTTCTCGGAAAGCAATTGTAAATCTCTTGCCTGTGTGGCAGGATTACAACTCACATACACCACCAATGGGGCTTCCATGGCCAGGATCTGCTGTACAAGCTTTTCATGCATGCCCACCCTTGGAGGATCAGTGATGATTACATCAGGCCTGCCATGTGTTTCAAAGAAGGCAGTGTTGCAAATGTCTGCCACATCACCCGCATAAAAAAGGGTATTGTCAATGCCGTTCATGGTTGCATTTTCATGCGCATCATCGATCGCTTCATTGATGACTTCCACCCCTATCACTTTGGCCGCCTTGTCGCTGACAAAAATACCAATGCTTCCTGTGCCACAATAAAGATCATACACAATTTCTGTTCCTTTCAATTCCGCAAAATCCTTGGTGATCTGGTACAGCTGCTCAGCCTGCGTTGAATTGGTTTGGAAAAACGATTTGGGGCCCACCTTGAACTTCAATCCACCCAATTGCTCGATGGCAAAAGCATTGCCATGGTAAAGGATGGGATGCTGGTCTCCCAGGCTGTCATTGAATTTGCGGTTTATGGTATAATACAAGGATGTAATGGCAGGAAATTCCTTTTTGATGTATTCCATCATGTCGTCCCTCGCCTTTTCATCATCCTCACCAAACACGAGGTTGACCATCAGGTCTCCGGTGGTACAAAGCCTGACCAACAGGTTCCTGAGCAATCCTGTATGGTTGCGGATATCATAAAAGCTGTATCCTTTTTCCAAGGCATGGGCCCTGATGCCATTGCGGATGGCATTGCTTGGGGCTGCCTGCAGAAAACATTCATCAATATCAATCACCTTGTCAAAGGAGCCTGGCACATGAAAACCCAGGGCCGGGATGGATGGAAGACCACGTGGCCCTTCAGCAGGCATTTCCATGGAGGCAATCTCCTCTTCCGTAAAGTATTTCTTAGAACTGAAGGTAAATTCAAGCTTGTTCCGGTAGTACTGCGTTTCACTGGCCCCGGCTATGGGCTGCATTTCCGGGATGGTGATCTTGCCAATCCGCTTCATCTGCTGCTCCACTTCCTGAAACTTGTATTCCAGTTGCTTTTCATAAGGCAGCATCTGCCACTTGCATCCCCCACAGACCCCAAAATGCTTGCAAAATGGGGTTGTTCTTTCTGAAGAATAGGATCGAAACCTGATGGCCTTCCCCTCTGCCCAATCTTTCTTGTTCTTGCTGAGCCGAACATCCACCACATCACCCGGAACAGCCCCTTCAATAAAAACCACTTTCCCCTCCAGTTTAGCAATGGACTTTCCGCCAGCGGCATAACCACTGACCTGCAAATGCTCCAATACCAATTTCTTCTTTCTCATTTTCCGGCTTGAACTGCAAATCTACAATTTAATATGCCTCCCCAAGCCGGCTCTACTTAGATCTCCTTTTAACATTGTATTTCCCGGTTATTGAATATTTTTACCGAAACTTTCTCAGATGCGCATTCTTCCGATCCTGCTGTTCGCCTTATTGTTCAATCAATTTTCCCAGGCGCAAAATGCCTATGAAATCAAGGCCAACATCAAGCCTTTCAACAAGGGATACCTCTTCCTTGCCTACCATTTTGGCAGCAAGCAATACCTGATTGATTCCGCAAAACTTGACGCCAACGGTCAGGCGATCTTCTCTGGAACAAAGAAATTGCAGGGCGGCGTTTACATGATTGTATTCCCTGAAAAAAATGGATGGATTGAGTGCATGCTCGACCAGCAACAGAAATTCAGTGTTTTTGGCGACACCGCCAATATTGTAAAAGGATTGCGCTTTGAAGGCTCACCAGACAATACCATTTTTGCCGATTACCAGAAAAAATCCTTTGAGATCGGTACCCAGGTAGCTGCGTTCAGGGCCAAGGCTGGTGGACCAGCTGAAGATCCTGCCACAAAAGAAGCACAGGCACAGATCAAGCAACTGAGCCTCGACATGCAACAATACCGCGATGGATTGCAGAAAAATAATCCCAAGCACCTCTTGGGTTCCATTTTCAACCTGCTGAAAGATCCTGAGGTTCCACCTGCAGCCCAGCATCCCGGAGGAAAATATGATAGTCTTTTTGCCTACAATTACTACAAGGACCACTATTGGGACGGCATCAGCCTCACAGATGATCGCCTGGTAAGAACCCCTGTTCTGCAGGGCAGGTTTGATAAATATTATGATGAGATCCTGCCACAGGCACCCGATTCATTGACAAGGTATGCAGACAAAATGCTCACTGCAGCAAAGCCCAGTGAAGAGATGTTCAAATACGTATTGTCCAGCCTTACAGACAAATACGTGAACCCAAAATTCATGGGCCAGGACGCTGTATTTGTGCATCTTTTTGAAAAATATTACCTGTCTGGCCAAGCAGACAGCTGGATGAATGAAAAATACAAGAAGTTCATCTTCGACAGGGGCTATTCAATGATGTCCAATGTGATTGGCAAAAAAGCGGCTGAGCTTCCCATGGTAGATACCCTCGGAAAAAATTTCTCCTTGTATGCCTTGCAGGGGCCCTTCACCGTAATCTGTTTCTGGGACCCCACCTGCGGACATTGCAAAGAAGAAGTGCCAAAAGTAGATTCCATCTTTCAGGCCAAATGGAGAAAAGAGGGTGTGAAGCTTGTTGGGGTCATGACAGATGGAGGAAAACAGAACTGGCTCAACTATATCAAGGAACACAAACTGAATGGCTGGATCCATGTATCCCAGACAGAAGAAACCAAAGACAAGATTTACAAAGCAGGTCAGCCCGGTTACAGACAACTCTATGATGTATACCAGACCCCTATGATTTACCTGTTGGACAAGGACAAGAACATTGCTGCCAAAAAACTTACTTACCTGCAGGTAGACGACTTCATGGATTTCAAGAAAAAATCAGCAAAGACACCCTAGCTGTACATGAAAAAAATACTTTTGTCGCTTGCGGTCATCACAGCATCTTGCTTTCATGTGAAGGCACAGGTGCTATTCACCTATGGTGGTAAACCCGTCAGCCAACAGGAATTCATGGCATCCTTCAACAAGAACAACACGGATACCAGCAACAGGTTGAAGGCCCTGGAAAACTACCGCGATCTCTACATCCGGTTCCGCCTGAAGGTACAGGCCGCCCATGACCTGAAAATGGACACCTTGCCGAACCAAAAAGCAGACCTCAAAGGATTTGAAGAGCAGATTCGTCTAGTCTATATGCTCGACCAGTCAACCCTTGATTCACTGGTGACAACCACCCATGAACGTTCACTGAAAGAGCTCTCGGTCAAACACCTTTTCATTGCATTCAACAACCTCAAGTTGAGCAGCACTGAGGATAAAAATTATACCATTACTGAAAAAGCGCTTGCCCGAAAAAAAGCGGCTTCAATAAAGGCTTCACTGTTGACCGGTGAGGATTTTGAAAAATTGGTCATTGCCAACTCCGATGATCCGCAAGTATCCAGAACAAGGGGATATCTCGGATACATCACGGCCTTCAGCCTGCCCCATGCATTTGAAAATGCCATTTATGCACTGAAAGATTGGGCTGTTTCAGATCCCATTGAAACGGCCAATGGCATTCATTTTTTCCAAAGGATGAACACAAGGGCCGCCCATGGCAAGACAACCATTGCCCAGGTCTTGATTGCCAAACCCGAAGACGCTACTGCTGAAGAAATGAGGGAGAAAAAGTTACTGGCAGATTCAATCCATGCGCTTGCAACAGCAGGAGTCTCTTTCGATTCACTTGTCCTGCAATTTTCTAACGACATGAGCAGTGCCCAAAAAGGCGGCATCATCGAAGATATTCAGGTAGGAAAATTTGACCCTTTGTTTGAAGAGCTGGTCATGCGGTTAAAAAAGGATGGAGAAATTGCACCCGTATTGTTGACCGATCTTGGTTTTCACATCATCAAAAGAATGTCAAACCAACCCATAGAACAGTCCCTTTCCAACGCAGCACCGGGATTGAAAGAACTGATCCTGCAGGATGAGAGAAAATCAATTGCAGCCGATGCTTTTATCAAAAAAAACATTGGAAAACATGGATTGACAGCCACCATGGCCAACAAGGAGGCCTATATTGCCAAAAGACTGGAACAGTTCAATCCTGCCTACGCAACACAGATCAAAGATTTCAAAGATGGGAATTTATTGTTCGAAATCATGGATAAAAAAGTATGGGGCAAGGCCTCCACAGACCTGGAGGGATTGAAGAAATTCCATGCAGGCAGGTCTGCCCAGTACACATGGAAGCAATCCGTTTTTGCAGTGACCGTCACTGCACAAAACATACAGGCCGCCATGGCCATCCGAGAAGCATTTGAGAAGGAACGGTCGGTTGAGCAGATCAAGAAAATGTACAGTGAGGTATCTTTTGTAGACAGTGGCAGGTATGAAGCAGGAGAACTGTTGGGTGTTGGTGCCGAAAATGCAAAAGCGGGATTCGTTACACCGATTTATACCAACAATTCAGATGAATCTGCCAGCTTCATCATCGTGGTGAATGTGTTCAAAGACTCCAGCACCAAGACTTTTGAAGAAGCGAGGGGAACAGTCATCAATGACTACCAGCAATACCTAGAAGACGGTTGGATGGCATCACTCAAGAAAAAATACCCAGTTGTGTTGAACACCCAAACCTGGAAAAATTTGGCAGCAGGCATGCACTAAAAAACCTGGCTCACTGCGTTGTAAACGATCTTGGGTTTGCCCAAAGTATAATAATGCAAAACGGGAACGCCTGCTTTTTTCAATTCTTTGGACTGGTATGTGAGCCACTCCTCACCCACCTTTTCGCAGCCTTCATCTGTTGTGCTGTTGTTCATCGCATTGACCAGGTCTTCGGGAAGCTCCACATTGAAAATTCTTGGTATCGCAGAGAGCTGTTTCTTGTTGGTCAAAGGCTTTAAGCCCGGTACGATTGGAACCATGATTCCGGCAGCCCTGCACCTGTCTACAAAATCAAAATATTTTGCATTGTCAAAAAACATCTGGGTAACAATATACTCTGCACCCGCGTCCACCTTGGCTTTCAGGTGCCCGAGGTCTTCCGCTAAGCTGGTGGCTTCAAAATGCTTTTCGGGATATCCTGCAACACCCAAGCAGAAATTGGTTTTGAACCCATCAAGGATATCTTCTTCAAGATAAAGCCCCTTGTTAAGGCGATCCGCCTGGCGCAACAGGTCAATGGCATAATTGTTTCCATTGGGCATAGGAATAAATCCATTGTCTCCCTTGGCCGCATCCCCACGCAAGACCAGCACGTTATCAATCCCCAGAAAATTGAGGTCGATCAATGCATCTTCTGTTTCTCTTTTTGTAAATCCCCCACAGATCAGGTGCGGAACTGCATCCACCTGGTAATGGTTCATGATGGCTGCACAAATCCCCACCGTGCCTGGGCGTTTCCGCACTTCCACCCGCTCAACCGAACCATCCTGCTGCTGCTTTGTCACATGCTCGCTCCTGTGATAGGTAACATTGATGAATGAGGGCTTGAATTCCATCAACGGGTCAAGGTGCTGGAACAGGGAATTGATGTTTTTACCCTTCAATGGAGGCAAAACTTCATATGATAAAATAGTATCCTTGGCCTGGTTGATGTAGTCGATCACTTTCATGTTGAAGAGACAGTTTTTGTTTACAGGGCAAAAGTACAGATTATATCCTCATGAAATTTGATACATTTGTAGTAGACATGAGCCTGACCATCCATACCAAGAACCTGATCAAACGCTACAGCAACAGGACTGTCGTGAACGATGTTTCTATTGAAGTAAAGCAGGGAGAAATTGTAGGGCTTTTGGGGCCCAATGGTGCAGGAAAAACAACATCGTTTTACATGGTGGTAGGCCTTATCAAACCTGATGAAGGAGAGGTGTACCTGAACGAGCTCAACATCACCAGGATGCCCATGTACAAAAGGGCCCAAATGGGCATTGGGTACCTGCCCCAGGAGGCTTCCATCTTTCGCAAGCTTTCTGTTGAAGACAATATTGCAGCCGTGCTCGAAATGACCAGGCTGACCAAAAAAGAGCAAAAAATCAAACAAGAAGAACTGCTTTCAGAATTCCGTCTGACGCATGTAAGAAAGAACAATGGTGATTCACTCAGTGGTGGAGAAAGAAGAAGAACGGAAATTGCAAGGGCATTGGCCGTGGACCCCAAATTCATCCTCCTGGATGAACCTTTTGCGGGTGTAGACCCCATTGCTGTGGAAGACATCCAAACCATTGTTGCCCGCCTCAAACACAAAAACATTGGCATACTTATTACAGATCACAATGTCAACGAAACCCTTTCCATCTGCGACAGGGCCTATTTATTGATCGAGGGAAAAATATTCAAACATGGAACCGCAGAAGAACTTGCGGAAGATCAGCAAGTGCGAAGACTCTACCTGGGCAGAAACTTTGAACTCAAAAGAAAGGATTATCTTCATGAAGAAGCCCGTCAAGACTCCCTTTTCGGCGATCGCTGACCCATTCAACCCCAACCATGAAATTGCTAAGTCCTGCCATATCGTCTTTGGCCAGATTGCGCTCCTGGCGCATTGAAGCCTGGATCCAACATCCCATCTCTGCACAAAGAGAGGTATTGCAAGACCTGGTAACGGCAGCACAGTTCACTGAAATTGGCAGGCAATATGAATTTTCAAAACTGTTTACCACAAAAGCCTTCAAACAGGCTGTTCCTATACACGAATACGAGGACATCAAACCCTATGTGGAAAGGATCATGGCCGGAGAACAAAACCTGCTTTGGAATACGCCCATCAATTGGTTTGCCAAAAGCAGCGGAACAACCTCAGACAAAAGCAAATTCATCCCTGTAAGCCAGGAAAGCCTGGAAGACGGCCATTTCAAGGCAGCAAAGGACGTGCTTTCCCTTTATTACATGCAGAACCCAGAATCTGATCTGCTCACCGGAAAAGGGCTGATGATTGGGGGGAGCCATACCATCAACAACCTCCAGGAAGACACCCATTTTGGAGACCTGAGTGCCGTACTGATGCAGAACACTCCCTTCTATGGCAACTGGATCAGAACACCTGAGCTGAGGATCGCCTTGATGGACGAATGGGAAGGGAAAATTGAAAAGTTGGCAGAAACCACCATGAACGAAAACGTCACCTCGGTTTCTGGCGTGCCCACCTGGACCATCGTCCTGTTCCAAAGGATTCTGGAATTGACAGGCAAGAAAAACATGAAAGAGGTATGGCCATCCCTGGAGCTTTATTTTCATGGCGGTGTTTCCTTTCATCCCTACAGGGAACAATTCAAAAAATTAATTGGCGGTGATATCCATTACCTGGAAATGTACAATGCCAGCGAAGGATTCTTTGCCGCCCAGGACATCCCCGGGTCGGAAGGCATGATGCTTTTCCTTGACCATGGCATTTTCTATGAGTTCATGCCGATAGAAGAATATGGCAAGGATGAGCCCAGAACGATTGGCCTCAAAGATGTTGAGATAGGACAGCACTATGCCCCAGTCATCACCACCAATGGAGGACTCTGGCGTTACCTGATCGGAGACACGGTCGAGTTCACCAGTGTAGCTCCCTTCCGGATAAAAGTGGTTGGCCGACTGAAGCTTTTCATCAATGCATTTGGCGAGGAACTGATCATCGATAATGCAGAGCGGGCCATCGCCGAATCCTGCAAAATCACCCAGGCTGTTATCACTGATTATACGGCAGGCCCGGTTTATTTTAGTGAAGAAGGAAACGGTGCCCACGAATGGCTGATAGAGTTTGAAAAGGAACCAAACGACCTCAATCTTTTCTCCACCATCCTGGATGAGGAATTGAAAAAACTGAACAGCGACTACGAATCCAAACGATACAAGAACATTGCACTCAGGCCTCCCCTTGTCAAATCCCTTCCCCATGGGCATTTCAACAAATGGCTAAAGCAAAAAAACAAGTTGGGCGGACAGCACAAGGTGCCCAGGTTGAGCAATGACAGGAGCATTATTGAGGAAGTGCTGGGGGTGGAGTTGAGCTTGCCAGCCGAAGGCTGGAGAAGTTGAGGGAGGTTGAAGAGGTTGAAGTGGTTGAAGAAACCGCTCTGCCTTCGGCAGATTTATCAACCTCTGGTTGACAAGTTCAACGCGTTTCCCATCTTCAACTCCTTTCATTTATTTATCTTTGCGGCTTCAAGCAAAAAGAAAATGTCACAACAGCACCTTTCAGAGCAAGAGATCATCAGAAGAGAAAAGCTTACAGCGCTTCAAGCACTGGGCATAGACCCATACCCTGCTGCGGCCTTCCCTGTGAACATCAGTTCAAGCGATATAAAGCAACATTACCTGGGCGAAGAGAATAAATCGGAGTTTTCCGATGTATGCTTGGCTGGTCGTTTGATGGGCATCAGAGACATGGGGAAAGCGAGTTTTGCTGTGTTGCAGGACCATGCTGGAAAGATTCAAGTGTATGTAAAACGGGATGAAATTTGCCCTACAGAAGATAAAACACTTTATGACCAGGTATGGAAAACCCTGGATATTGGTGATATCATCGGTGTCAAAGGACATGTGTTTACCACCAAAACCGGTGAAACCTCCATACATGTTCAGTCGCTCACCCTCCTGAGCAAATCACTAAAACCCCTTCCTATCGTAAAAGAAAAAGAAGGTGAAACCTTTGATGCCGTTACGGATCCAGAGTTCCGGTACAGGCAGCGGTATGCAGACCTGATCATCAACCCACAAGTAAAAGAGACTTTTCTCAAGCGATCAAGGTTGATCAATTCAATCAAAGAATTCCTAAACGAAAGGGGCGCGATAGAAGTGGATACGCCTGTTTTGCAAAGCATCCCTGGTGGTGCCTCTGCCAGGCCGTTCACCACGCACCACAATGCCCTCGACATACCCATGTTCCTCCGCATTGCCAATGAGCTCTACCTCAAAAGGCTTATCGTAGGCGGTTTTGAGTGGGTGTATGAGTTTTCAAGGAACTTCAGGAACGAAGGAATGGACCGCACGCACAATCCTGAATTCACCGTACTCGAATTTTACACGGCATACAAGGATTATTTGTGGATGATGGACACCACCGAGCAATTGCTTGAAAAAGCAGCAATCGATGTGAATGGCACGACCGATGCTGAAGTGAGTGGAAAAACCATCAGCTTCAAAGCCCCTTTCAAAAGGGTGACCATGTATGACGCCATCAAGGAACATACTGGCTTTGACATCAGCAACATGGACGAAGAGGCCCTGAGGGATGTCTGCAAACAATTGGGCATTGGAGTAGAAAAAAGCATGGGCAAGGGCAAGTTGGTGGATGAGATTTTCAGCGAGAAATGTGAACATCATTTTATACAACCCACCTTCATTACCGATTACCCCATCGAAATGAGCCCGCTGACCAAAAAGCATCGTAGTAAGCCCGGTCTGGTAGAGCGTTTCGAGCTGATGATCAATGGAAAAGAAATTGCCAATGCCTATACTGAGTTGAACGACCCCATCGATCAACGCGCTAGATTTGAAGACCAAATCAAACTCCAAGAACGCGGCGATGATGAAGCCATGTTCATCGACCATGATTTCCTTCGCGCACTTGAATATGGTATGCCGCCAACCGCGGGCATCGGTTTCGGGATTGACAGGCTTTGCATGCTGCTCACCAACCAACCTTCCATCCAGGATGTATTGTTATTTCCGATGATGAGACCGGAATAGTTGAAGAAGTTGAACTTGTCAACCAGAGGTTGATAAATCTGCCGAAGGCAGAGGGGTTGAAAAGGTTGAAGGAGTTTAAGGGGTTGAAGAGGTTGAAGAAACATCTTAAACCGCTTCAACCAGCCGCAGGCCACTTAAACCTCTTCAACAATTATTGCCTCACTTTCATCACCCCATTCATGATGCTCCAATGACCGGGGAAGGTGCAAACAAAAGGATAATCACCTGCATTGGCAGGTGCCTTGAACTTCAGGGTATAATTTTGACCAGGATTGACCAATGGTGTTGAGAACAATACTTCAGCGATGGCGGGAACATAGTTCTTGTCGGCACCCTTTGTATCTTTCATCATGGCATCTCCTGCCCTTCCGACTTTCTCAAGCATGCCAGGCTTTGTGAATACCATGTTGTGTTGCATGGCATCTGGATTCTCAAAGGCAATTTCTACCAACTGGCCAGGCTTTACAGTAAATTCCTTTAGGCTGAATTTCATCGCTTCCTTGATGGTGCTGATCTTGATCCGCAGCACATCTGCATTGGACTGTCCTTCAGTGGCAATGCCCCATGCAGTCATCAGTCTTGACAGTCTTTCATTTGAATTGCCAGAATTGATGGAAGCAAGAAATTGCTTATTCGCTTCTGTCAGCTTGATGTCTTTCAAACGATAATTCCATCCCTCAGACATGGCCTTGACAATGCCGTTTTTGGACTGTTGGTCCATGGTTTGGATGCTCTTCAAAATGGAAACAAGGCTGTCAGCAGGTGCCTTGTTGGCATAGCTCCTGAGGGCTGACTCCAAAGCAAATGCATTCATGTCTGCAGGACGGCTGAAGCTTATTTTTTTGGTAAAGGCATTGTTGTTCTTGTTGGACTCCTTTACTTCATTGGCCTTGTCGATGGCTACGGTCAGGTTATAATCGCCTACAACATCCGTTCCGACACTGATGTTGCCTACCCATGGACCATTCAGGTTTTTGGTGATGGATACCGTTTCTCCAGCCTTGATGCCTTCCTTAAAATTTCTGCTGATCTGATCAACCTTGATGCCCATGCCTTCGAACCTGATATCCAAAGGGACAAAGTTTTCTTTTTCGAGATCAACTGTTCCCTGGTTTTTGACTTCCACCGTAATGTTGATCCGCTCACGTACCGCGGGTGTAGCGGGATCAATCTTGATGTCGGCTACAACAAGGTCTATGCCATCCACCTTAACAACCGGCGCAGCCTTTGCTCCTCCCATCTGGTGCATGGAATGATCCATCGCAGGCACCGCAGTTTTCATTGACATGCTGGCCTTGATTTGGTTTTGCAGGTGCTTTTTCATCAGCTTTCCATTGTTGGCTGTGAGCACACAGGCAAATGCATCGGGCATCCACCTGTCTTCTACTTCAGTTGATTTGTTCATGCGGGCAAAAAATGCTTGCCCTGCAGCGGCATCAAGCGGTGACTTGGAGAACAACAAAAGCGCATTCATCACCACCAACGGATCTTTGTCTTGCAACACATTGTTTTTCAAAATGGTGGCCACTGAAGATGCTGAAAAGTCCATCACCTTGATGGCATTTTTTCTCACATCAGCGCAGGGATGTGACAGGGCTGCAGCAATGGCGGCATCATCCAATGCGTTCAATCCTTTCAGTGTCCAGAGGGCATGAATAGAGGGTGCGTTGATGCCGATTTCATCGACTGATTTGTCATTCACCAAAGCAATCAGGTCTGCAACAACATCTTTCTGTCCGCGTTCAACCAACATCCGCTGGGCATGCATGCGCCAGAACATGTTGCTGTTTTTCAATGCTGCAAGCAGTCCTTTCGCATCACTCATTGAAAGCGACAAGGGCTTGTATTCAGGGGCCTCCTTGTAGGAAACCCTGTAGATCCTACCATGGGTAAAATCACGCAAATCAGTCAGGTAGGCATTTCCGGGACCATTGTCAAATCCCTTGGGCGTTGGATTGTGTTGGATGATATAGCTGTACCAGTCTGCCACCCATACAGCCCCATCAGGACCGACTTCTGAAAATACGGGAGAGAACCATTCGTCAGCCCCTGCCATCAGGTTGAAACTTTCCTTGTCATAGAAATCAGTGCCTTTTTTCTGCATGTTGTTCTGGTGCAGGATATGGCCGGTGGGCTCTGAAACAAAAGCGATGCTGTTCCAGTACTTTTTAGGAAAGGCCCTGGCGGTATAAAAATTATGCCCGGATGCTGCGGTAAATCCACCGAATGCATCCACCTGTCTTACCTTCTCGGTAATAGGCTTCATGTCTCGATGGGTGTCCGTGCTCCTGCTGCCATTGTTGTTGGGTGCATTGAAATATGAATGCGGGATGGCCATGTACCAACCGTGTGAATTGTTGGCTGTAGACCCAAACACATCGTTGGTTTCATTGAAGGCAAAACCCCAGGTATTGTTGGATGTACTGGTCATCCATTCCAACTTGCTGCCATCTGCTTTGAAACGGAAAAATGCCTGTCCAAACTGGAGTGAATCTGCTGTTCCCACTTTCCCTTTGAATCCGGAATAACCAACACAGCCCCAGATCCAGTTGTCGAAACCATAATGCAGGTTGGATGGGCCTGCATGTGTATCGCCAGTACCAAAACCAGTGAACAGGATCTTCTTGAGATCGGCCTTTCCATCACCATCTGTGTCTTTAAGGAAAAGCATGTGCGGAGCTTGTGATACAATCAAACCACCATTGGCAAATACCATGCCTGTTGGGATGCTCAGCCCGTCTGCGAAAGGTGTAAACTTGTCTGCCTTGCCATCCTTATCTGTATCCTCACAAACCATGATATAATCGCTTCCACCCTCTTGTTTTCTTTCATTGGGATAATCCTTGGTGATTAAAACATAAAGCTTTCCTTTTTCATCCCAACTCAAGGCAATCGGATGCATCACATTGGGTTCAGCGGCAAACAATTCCAATGTGAAATCCACGGGTACCTGGATATGCTTCATTGATTCCTGGGGTGTCAAAGCCAACTGCTGGTATTGGATGCCGGGACGCTGCTCATAGTTGGGCAATTTGGCTGTACGGTATTCAAATTTCTGAGGAGCCCTGGCCACATGTGCTGCCCTGGCTGCATCATTGACTGACCAGATGATGCCATTGTAAAGCAATTCCTGAAAACCAGGAAGCTGCCAGGTTCTCTCATCATGGCCATAGGCCGTATAAAAAACCTTTCCCTTGCCATGCGTGCGCGTCCAGGTATAGGGTTCAGTGTTTGCACCTGGCTTGTCTTTCTTCTGATCGGCTTTGATTTCCCTCACCGCCAGCACGTTGTTGTCTGGCTGCAATTGGCTGTGCAAATAGGTTTCATCATAAGCGGTGAAGGGCTTAAGGTCGGCCATTGCGGGATGCTGGGGCTGCACTGTTTGTGTGGTGATGGAATCCATGGTATGGCGCCAGAATTGTCCTCCCACAAGCTTTACGTATTCATTGGAATTCCTGAAACAATAGGAAGCGCAATGGATGGGCAGAAAGCCCCTTCCAGATGCCACAAAATCCAGCAAGGCCCTCTCTGCAGGTGCAGGAAGTGTATCCCAGTTGGCAAAAACCATCAAGGCATCATATTTGCCCAGGGTCTTGGGATTCAGGTCAGACAAATCATCCGTGTAGGTGATGTTGATTCCCTTAGGGCCAAGGGCTGCCATTAATTGCGGTACCCGCTCAATCGGCTTGTGGTGTCCTTTGTCGCCAAGAAAAAGCACTTCAATACGGCGCGCTTGTTGGGCGAAAGCAGTTGAGAGGAGAAGGGAGAGGGTGAGGAGGAACTTCATGGTATGAGGTTGAAGGAAATTAAATATTAAAGTAATCCGGCAAATATTTAATCGCGCCGCCTTCCATGGCTGATTCGTGGGCAAGGATGCCTACGGATGTCCAGTTGGCGGATTGGCCTGCATTCGGGAATGGATCGCGGTTTTCAACCAACGCCATGAGAAACTCATGGGCA
>CAILKQ010000144.1 GCA_903834825.1 uncultured bacterium
ATTCAATCGTGCACTTCGATAAAAGTTGTATATTTGCACCGGCAGGTCTTACACGACCAGCTCCTGCTGACTCCCCCAGGACCGGAAGGTAGCAAGGGTAGGTGGTTGAGCGGTGCGATGTAATCAACCTGCCATTTTTTTGTCCTCATTTCGGCAGTTCTTTTTATCCTTTCCTTATCTTCCCGTTTCAAATATAACTACATGAAATTTTTTGTTGATACTGCCAACCTTTCTCATATCAAGGAAGCTGCTGATCTCGGAATCCTTGACGGTGTAACCACCAACCCTTCCTTGATGGCCAAAGAGGGCATCAAGGGCAATGAAAACATCCTCAAGCACTATGCAGACATCTGCGCCTTGGTGGATGGTGATGTAAGTGCTGAAGTATTGTCTACTGATTTCGAATCAATGGTTGCTGAAGGAAAAGCATTGGCCGCCATTCATCCCAATATTGTGGTGAAGGTGCCGATGATCAGGGATGGCATCAAGGCCATCAAATGGTTTACCGACAATAGCATCCGCACCAATTGCACCTTGGTATTTTCTGCCGGTCAGGCTATCCTTGCTGCAAAAGCAGGTGCCGCCTATGTTTCGCCGTTCATTGGCCGTATAGATGACAGCAGCTGGGATGGCATTCAACTGATTGAGCAATTGTCACATATTTTCATGGTGCAAGGATATGAGACAGAGATACTGGCTGCCTCTATCAGAAATCCACTGCATATTGTTCGTGCAGCTGAAGCTGGCGCACATATCTGTACATGTCCATTGAGTTCAATCCTCGGATTGCTCAAGCATCCGTTGACGGATATCGGACTGGCGCAGTTTTTGGAAGATGCCAAGAAAATGTAGGGCGATTCATAGCACTGGATCATCGAACCTTATAAATTCCACCAATAGTTGAATTTCAATACCAGGGCCCTGTTCTTTACATTGAATGGGGCAGGGTAGTAGTTATCTGTATACACAATATACAGGTCTGATGCAGGCTTGTATCGCCATTGAAACCTGGTGTTGATGTTGATGTTTTTCTGCTGGTTGTTGTATTGGATAAATGTCGTAAAAAACAGGGTATTGGTAAATGTAACGTCAATTCTTGGGCCAACCAGCCAAAATGTAGTCTTGTTCCAGGGGCTTTGCATAGAGATTTGGTTATAGCTTGCACTCAATGCGGCACTGACAAATGGCTGAAAGCGGTAACCCATTTCAGCACTGACAAAACGCCTCGATCCATTTTGGTAATATCCGCCAAACCGTGTAGAAAATGCATAGGTAAAAAGCTGTTGGGGTTTTGATACAAATTCGGTACCTGTTGCCCTCCAGTTGTGTTTTGTTCCCCTGGCAAGGGTATCCTTGTTGAAATTGGTAGGATCAAAAGGTTGGAGCAACTGCACATAGTCATATGCAATCCATTGTGTAAAAGTTGCCTGGTTTCTGAGCGTTAGGGTATAGGCCAAGAAACTGGTATTATCTGTAAGCCTCAACCTGTCTGTATAATAATTGTAGCTGCTCAGTTTGAGGGAGTGGCTGGTGATTTTCTTGTTTCTGCTGAAAAATGTTTTTGTTATACCAGGTGTAAGTTTGATGAAATCCTTGCGGGGAACATATCCCACCTCGGCGGTATAATTTTTCCCTATATATTCCTGTTGCCAGCTGAACAACCATTTTTTGCTGCTGTACTGGATGTTGGCGGCATGCACCCAGTCTTCTTTGCTGGTGTTTTTGGAGAATGATTTCATCAATACAGCCTTGCCTGTCCAGAGGTTATTCGCAGAAGCCAAGTTGTATTCAATGCCAATGTTTCGGTTGAATGGGTTGGCCATCAAGGAAGCATCTTTGTTGCCCCATAATACCTGGTCACGGTTGACCACCAATAGCCCAATATTGGAGCGGGCAAAGACCCTTCGCTGCAAAGCAAACACAGTATAGTTCTGTGCCAAAGTCTTGTTTGCAGGGTTTTCACCGGTTTGCATGTTCATGAGGCCTATTCTCCAATCCTTGTTCAGTTTTCCACTCAGCCTTGCACCAAATTGAATGGGAACATTCAATCCTATCCTTCTTGAGAAAAATGGCCTGATACCTGCATAACCAAAATTGGAAAACTGATCACCATTTTCCAGGAAGAACTGTCTCCTCTCTGGAAAAAACAATTCAAAACGGTCTAAGTTGGTCACTTGCCGGTCAACCTCTACCTGTGAGAAATCAGGGTTCACTGTCAGGTCAAGATTCAACGAAGAGGTGATGCCTATTTTGGCTTCCAGTCCAATTTCTTTTTTGAAAGCAGTTTTTGTGCCTGCACTGTAGTTCTTGCTGCCGCTGGTCAGCACATAGGGAATCATAGAAATATTGGTGCCGGCTTCTGGTGGGGGTTCATCCCAAATCAACTGACCACTGTATGCCAATGTGGCGGTGGGGAACTGCCTTGGAACTGGCGCCCAGCTTGATTTTTCAGCCATGGTAATATCCAGCCGGCTAAAATTGATGCCCCATGTTTTGATGCCATTTTTGTAGCGAATTGTTTTGAAAGGGATGGCCGCTTCCCATATCCATTTGTCCTGGTAATTCTTTACAGCAGAACTCCATTTGTTATCCCAGTTCAGGTCTACTTTTCCCCCATCATACATGATACCGTCCCATTGCGCTCCAGCAGCATTAGACCCAAAACTGAATCCATTGGTCTGGTCATCGAAGGGATCCATGAAAAGAAGGAAATTATCATTCTTGCCAAAAACAAAATCCCTTTTCAGGGATTCAACCATGTATGCCTGGTCGGGCTTGTTGTAGCAGATGGCAATCAGGTAAAGATGCTCGTTGTCATAACTCATTTTGACAGCAGTCTTCACCAGGGATTTGCTGGTATCCATGGGCAATACCATGTTGAAATTGTCGGCGGTTTCTGCCAACAACCAAGCTTCATCGATTACCCCATCAATCAAAATCGGCGTTGGTGTTTTTTTGATATGGTAGTTGAGGTCATCGTTCTTTCTTTGCGACAATAGGAGCAGGGGTGATGCAAAGAGCAGCAATAAAAATGGAAAAAACCTGAGGGACAATATGTGGCGTTGAATGGCTATCAGGCGATTGCTTTCTTTACCAGGTCTGCAGCTTCACTAAGAAGGATAGCGCTTTGCACTTTCAATCCGCTCTCATCGATCAGCTTCTTGGCTTCAACCGCATTGGTTCCCTGTAAGCGCACAATGATCGGGATGTTGATGTTACCAAGGTTCTTGTATGCCTCGATCACACCTGAGGCAACCCTGTCGCAGCGTACAATTCCACCAAAGATATTGATGAGGATGGCCTTCACATTGGGATCTTGCATGATGATCTTGAATCCTGCCTCAACTGTTTGTGCGTTGGCGGTACCACCTACATCAAGGAAGTTGGCAGGCTCGCCACCACTGAGTTTGATCATGTCCATGGTGGCCATGGCCAAACCAGCACCATTCACCATGCAACCTACGTTACCATCAAGTTTTACAAAGTTGAGGTTGAATTTTCCTGCCTCAACTTCTGTTGGATCTTCTTCAGAAAAATCACGCATCGCAGCAAGGTCAGCATGCCTTCCCAATGAATTTTCATCAATACCCATTTTGCAATCTACAGCAATGATTTTATCATCTGATGCCTTGAAAAGGGGATTGATTTCGAGCATGGAGCAGTCAAGACCCACATAGGCATTGTAGAGGTTGGTCACAAACTTGACCATGTTTTTGAATGCGTCTCCGCTGACACCCAGGTTGAAAGCAATTTTTCTTGCCTGAAAGGGAAGCAAGCCACCAGACGGATGCACAGACTCCCTGAATATTTTTTCAGGTGTATCATGGGCAACATCTTCAATGTTCATTCCACCCTCAGTGCTGTACATGATCACGTTTTGGCCTGTGGCCCTGTCGAGCAATATAGAGAGATAAAATTCTTTTCTTTCTGAAGGTCCATCATAGTACATGTCTTGGGCAACAAGGATTTTGCTGACCAGTTTACCTGAAGGACCTGTTTGTATGGTTACCAGTGTACCACCCAATATTTTTTGTGCAAATTCCTGGATGTCCTCAAGGCTTTTACCCACTTTCACACCGTTGATGCCTGTTTCTATTACCTGACCCTTTCCGCGTCCACCCGCATGGATCTGTGCTTTTACCACAGCAAATCTGCTCCCGCTTTTTTCCTTGATCTGCTCATATGCTGCAGTGGCCTCCTCTACAGAGCTGCAGGCAAATCCTTCTTGAACAGGTACATTGTATTTCTTGAGCAGTTCCTTGGCTTGGTATTCGTGGAGGTTCATCTAAAAATATTTTTGCAAATATACTATTGCAGATTCATTTTCAAGGTCAATAACGCAATAAAAAAGGGGGCATGGAAACGCCCCCTGTAAATGGTTGTTTTAAGGAATATTTATTTTCCTTGGTTTTCAGGCCTGAGGCTTCGTACTGTTTTACCAGCTTGCCACATTTCGCTTTCCCTGAGTTCCTTGAGTTCAACTTCAAGTTTTTCACGGTAGTCAGGTTGTGAATTGCTTTCGATGCTGCGTTGGCTTTCCTTTCCTGCAGCAACGCTATCGTATAATTCGTTGAATACAGGTGCTGTAGCATCCCTGAATTTCTTCCACCAGTCCAATGCACCCCTTTGCGCTGTAGTAGAACAGTTGGCATACATCCAGTCCATTCCGTTTTCTGCTACCAGCGGCATCAATGATTGTGTCAGTTCTTCAACCGTTTCGTTGAATGCTTCTGAAGGAGAGTGACCCCTTTCACGCAGTACCTGGTACTGAGCAGCAAAGATGCCCTGAATGGCTCCCATGAGTGTACCTCTTTCACCGGTAAGATCGCTGAATACCTCTTTTCTGAAATCTGTTTCGAACAAGTAGCCGCTGCCAATGGCAATACCAAGGGCAACAACACGGTCATACGCTTTGCCTGTTGCATCCTGGAAGATGGCATAGCTTGAGTTCAAACCTCTTCCTTGAAGGAACATCCTTCTCAAAGAAGTTCCTGATCCTTTTGGTGCTACCAGAAATACGTCAACATCAGCAGGAGGAACAATATTTGTCTGGAGGTTATAGGTGATACCAAAACCATGGGAGAAGTACAAAGCCTTTCCTGGTGTAAGGTGTTTTTTTACAGTTGGCCACATAGCAATTTGTGC
>CAILKQ010000145.1 GCA_903834825.1 uncultured bacterium
AGTTTTTTAACCAGGTGTTTGGGAACACCATCAATGGCGGTAACATAAGGGAGGTTAATTTCTGTTTCAGATGAACCTGAAAGTTCAACTTTTGCCTTTTCAGAAGCTTCTTTCAACCGCTGAAGGGCCATAGGATCTTTTCTCAGGTCAACGTTTTCTTCCTTTTGGAATTCTTCGGCCAACCAGTCCATGATTAATTTATCAAAATCATCTCCACCAAGATGGGTATCACCATTCGTAGATTTCACTTCAAAAACACCATCACCCAACTCAAGAACGGAAACGTCAAATGTTCCACCACCCAGATCAAAAACGGCAATCTTGCTGTCTATATTCTTTTTGTCCAGTCCATAGGCCAACGCTGCAGCAGTAGGTTCGTTGATGATCCTTCTGATGGTCAGTCCTGCAATTTCACCGGCTTCTTTGGTAGCCTGGCGTTGCGCGTCGTTGAAGTAAGCAGGTACAGTAACAACTGCCTCGTTCACCTCATGTCCAAGATAGTCTTCGGCTATTTTCTTCATTTTCTGAAGTACCATGGCACTGATTTCCTGTGGTGTGTAAAGACGACCATCAATATCAATCCTTACGGTATTGTTGTCTCCCTTGGCCACATTATAACTCCAATGTTTTATCTCCTCTGTTACCTCATCAAAACCACGTCCCATGAAACGCTTCACACTCGAAATGGTGTTGATGGGGTTCGTAATGGCCTGACGTTTTGCAGGATCTCCTACCTTGCGTTCGCCATTCTTGAGGAATGCCACAACACTGGGGGTAGTTCTTCTTCCTTCATCGTTGGCGATAACAACTGGTTCGTTGCCTTCCATTACGGAAACGCAACTGTTGGTCGTTCCTAGGTCTATTCCAATGATTTTTGCCATATTTAAGATTTTAGATAATCGTAATGTGCAAGAGATATGCCGTTCATCAAATCAGGAAATCTTGTCAGTTTTCAATTCAAAAGCATGACAAACAGATTATTATGGCTGTTTTTATCGATCAAAATGGCATAAAAAAGGGGAAATATGATCGCAATCAGCTTTTATGGAGAATATGGCTGATGATCATGTCGGCATGGTTGCGTGAGTTTTCAATGAACCATTTGTTGGTTTTTAGGCCCCCACAAATCACTCCAGCCAGGTAAACCCCTTCAACATTGGTCATCATGGTGTTGGGATCGTGCACCGGAGTTTGAAAGGGATCGGTACCTGCGGCAATGCCCAGAGATGCCAAAAAATCAAAATCAGGGAGATATCCTGTCATGGCAAGTACAAAATCATTGGGAATGGTTTCAATGCCATCGGATGTTGAAATATCTACTTCATTTTCCCTGATGGCAGTAATCGAGGCATTGTAATAGGCCTTGATCGAACCTTCACTGATCCTGTTTTCGATATCTGGCCGAATCCAATACTTCACAGACTCCCTGATTTGTTCATCCCGAATGACCATGGTCACTTCCGCCCCTTTTCTCCATGTTTCCATGGCTACATCCACTGCAGAATTGGCAGCACCCACCACAACAATTTTCTGACCATAATAAATATGTGGTTCCTTGTAATAGTGGTGCACCTTGGGCAAATCTTCTCCGGGAACATGCAAGAGGTTGGGAATATCATAAAAGCCTGATGCAATGATGATGTGCTTGGTTTGATAAAGGGATTTGGATGTTTTTACAGTAAAAATCTTTGATGATGGTGTAACGGATTCCACTGCTTCATACAAAGCCAACTTTAGTTTCCAGTGCATGGATACCCTTCGGTAGTATTCCAGTGCTTCTGATCTGGTGGGCTTGGGGTTGTGTGAAACGAAAGGAACATTGCCAATTTCAAGTTTATCAGCAGTCGAAAAAAAGGTCATGTTAAGTGGATAGTTGTAAAGGGAATTGACAAGGGGACCTTTTTCAACAATCAAATAAGTTAAGCCATTTTCTGTACAAGAAATACCACAGGCCAAACCGATGGGGCCCGCACCAATGATCAGGACATCAAGCGTAGGTACTTCATTCATCATGTTGAAGCTTTTGTTGATTTAAAACTAAAATGTCGTTGGGAGATATAGCTGAATGCAATGACAAAAAAAGTGGTAATCACTTTTGAAACGGTGGGATAAAGGTGAAAATGTTCCACCAAAAGTTTGAGGAAAAAATAATTGAGGAATAAACTGAAACTTACGGTGATCAAATACCTGAAAAATTGTACCCTGCCCCGCAAAGGAGAAGCGGTAAAAACAATCAAACGCATCAAAAAAAATCCTGTGGGGAAACTCACAAAGAATGACATGAGAAAAGCAGCAATATGCGGACTGATCGTAACGATTGAAAGATCAAGGTTTTGTTTATCGAGTATAAAATTATAGCTGATAAAAAAGAGAAATATATCAAATACTGTATTAACCCCTCCACAGGCCGCATACCGATAGGTTGTCCTGTCAAAAAATCTCCTGAAAAGAGGGTAAAAAAAATCAAGGGTATTTTCAATCAATCGTTTCAAAGAAAAACAGTTAAACAGGTTAAAATTTATACATGTAGGTGGTATGCTTTTTTGAATACGTGGCCCCTACTGATTCATGCAAAGCAAGCATTTTTGAATTGAAATCACCTACCCAAGACAATTCAAGCTCTTCATAATGCTTCAAGGGCATAATATATTCCTGAAGCTTCATGAACAGACAGGATTCAAGCCCCATGTTGCGGTATTGTTCTTTTGTGCCCATGATGACGGCACGCAATCTCTTGTGTTTGACAGTAAACTTGTTCCAAACAAATTTTAGTTTGCCCAGCAGATCCAAGCGGCCATTGAGGCCTTTGATCAACTCATTTGTATCCGGAAGAAACATAACAAAGGCGACTGGCTCATTTTTCGCGGTATAAGCAAACCATATGAGATTGGGATCCATCACGGGTTTAATTTTGTTGATGGTTTCCTCAACGGTTGCATCTGTTATGGCAGTGAAATTTTCAAAATCCTTCCAGGCATCGTTGTATATCTCCTTAAAATCCCTTGAAAACCGTGGAATGTCAGCAGTGTCCAGGGGGAGAAAAATATACCCATTCCTTTTGGCTACCCAGTTGGAAATTTTCGCCACTTTTTCAGGCAATCCTTTTCGAACATCCATTCTGTTGGAGATTTGCTCGTATTTGACGGTGAAGCCAAATGACTCAAACAAGGCCTTGTAATAAGGGGGATTGTAATTCATCCCATAAAAAGGACTGGTGAACCCATCCACAAGAAGGCCCCACCACATGTCATTTTCGCCAAAATTGATAGGACCATTCATGGCCTTCATCCCATGAGACTCTAACCAAGTCCTTGCCTGACCAAATAACATGTTGGCTGCTTCTTGATCATCAATGCATTCAAAAAAACCACAACCACCAGTGGGTTGTTCTTCGTTGTATGCTTTTTTGTCATTGATAAAAGAAGCAATGCGTCCAATGGTCTGGTTGTTTTCATCAACCAGTATCCACCTGTTGCACTTGCCAAAGCTGAAAAAATTATTTTTTTTGGGATCAAATACGGATTCGATGTCATTCAATAACGGACAGACCCATTGTGCATTATTCCTGTAAATGGAAAAAGGGAGCTCAAGGAATTGTTGAATAACATGCTTATCCGCTACTTCAATTGTATGCATTGCTTCAAGTAAAGTGCAAAATTACCAAAAAGGCAGTAAAGCTGATGAATCAACAGAGAATTATCGGTTTTTAAGGATACTAAACCTGTCAGGATAGTCTGAAATGATGCCATCTACGCCCAATAAAGCCATATTCTCAATGTCTTTTTCATCATTCACTGAATTGCTCTGGTGTTTTTTTATTGGATCCACGATACAAAATAAAATTAAGGGAATCGTACCTTTGTATCAATCTAAACATTTATGCTAAGCAAAATCATCAGGGAAAAGGCAATCGAGGCAATTGAATCGCTCCATGGAATCCGTTTCACAGACCGTGATTTTCAGGTCAGTCCAACAAAACCAGAATTTGAAGGTGATTACACGATTGTATTGTTCTCACTGATCAAACAGCTCAAATCGTCGCCGGAAGTACTGGGCAATGCATTGGGCAATAAAATGATGGCTGATGATCCTGATTTTTTTGATTCTTTCAACATCATCAAAGGTTTTTTGAACTTCACCATTCAGCCTGCTTTCTTCTTTGATATGCTGAACAAACATTACCAGGATCCCTGCTTTGGAAAAGCACCCCTCAATGGTAAAAAAATCATGGTAGAATATTCATCTCCCAATACCAATAAACCACTTCACCTGGGGCATCTGAGGAATAATTTTCTCGGAAGGAGTATTGCTGAGATCCTGAAAGCCAATGGATATGATGTTTCCAAGACCTGCATCGTCAACGACCGAGGTATTCATATTTGCAAGAGCATGATTGCCTGGAACAGGTATGGCAACCAGGCCACTCCTCAAACAACAGGTACCAAGGGAGACCATTTTGTAGGTGATTACTATGTCAAATTCAATGATGCCTATAAATTGGAAATTGAGCAACTGATTTCCCAGGGAATGGACAAGGCTGCTGCAGAAAAAGAGGCGCCGGTCATGAAAGAGGCACAACAAATGCTCCTTGATTGGGAAAATGGCAAGCCGGAAGTCATTGCACTATGGAAAAAAATGAACCAATGGGTCTATGCCGGATTCGATGTAACCTATAAAAAGATCGGTTCTGATTTTGCCAAAACATACTATGAAAGTGAGACCTATTTGCTGGGTAAAGACACTGTAGAACTTGGGCTTACGAAAGGTGTTTTTTACAAGAAACCAGATGGAAGTGTTTGGATAGACCTGACCGCTGAAGGACTGGATGAAAAACTGGTGCTCCGCAAGGACGGTACCTCCGTTTACATTACGCAAGACATAGGCCTTGCCCAGAAAAAATATGATGAATTTGGCATGGACCAGAGCATTTACGTGATTGGTGATGAACAAAATTACCACATGAAAGTGCTTCAATTGATCTGCAAGAAATTGGGCCTTCCCTATGCCGATGGCATTCACCACCTGTCTTACGGGATGGTGGAATTGCCTACCGGAAAAATGAAGAGCCGTGAAGGTACCGTTGTGGATGCTGATGACCTGATTGATGAGATGATTTCCATCTCTAGGGAACATACACAGAACCTGGGCAAAGTCAAAGATTTTGGAGAACAGGAACTGGTTGAATTGTATGATACCATTGGGCTTGGTGCCTTGAAATATTTTCTGCTCCGTGTCGATCCCAAAAAGAAAATGATCTTCAATCCAGAGGAGTCCATTGATTTCCACGGATTCACAGGTCCATTTGTTCAGTATACCCATGCAAGGATCAAATCAGTATTGAGAAAATCGGACATTGATAATGCTTTCAAAATTTTCCCAAGCCCATTGTTGAAAGCTGAAAAAGATTTGCTCTTGTTGACTGAACAGTACGAAGTGGTGCTCAAGCAAGCTGCTGATGATTTTGATCCCTCTGTCATTGCCACCTATTTGTTTCAGCTGGCGCAATGCTTCAACTCCTTATATGCTGCACTGAGCATTGGCAATGCTGAATCTGAAGAGAAAAAACAATTAAGGTTGAAAATCTCCAGTTTGGTAGCAACCATCATTGCCGGCGGTATGGATTTGCTGGGCATAAAAGTGCCCGAAAAAATGTAACCACACATTTTCCCGGGCAGAACCATAATCCTTAACCATATTATATTATATTTTATCCACCGAAAGGACCACCGCTAACGTTCCTGAACTGTTTCAGGCTTGGATCCATTTCGATTGCTTTGTTGCAAAGTGTAGCACCCTTGTTCTTGTCTCCCATTTTGATGTAGCTCATGCCAATCATGTAAAGGGCCCTAGCTTCTTCCCTGTCAAGGTACAATACCTTGTCCCAGTAATTGATGGCTTCTTTGTAATTTCCAAGGCTATAGTAGCTGTTGGCAACGTTGTTCAACAAATCGATATCACCAGGCCTTTTCTCGAGCAATTTCAACAACATCTCCATTCCTTTTTGGGGCATGCCTGCTGCGATATAGGAGTTGGAAAGATTTTCAACGAAGTTGTTATCTACCTTGTATCCTTTTTCCATGGCCATTTCATAATACTTGACTGCAGTCTTCTCATCGTTCATGGCAGAATAGGTCATTCCCAATTCGTTCATCAACCTGTTGTTGGCAGTATCAATTTTCAATGCTTCAAGGTAATATCTGGCCGCTGCTTTGAAGTTGCTCATGTCAACCAGAGCCCTTGCAAACATGGTAGGAATTTCAGCATTTTTAGGTTCTTCAACAAAGGCTGCATCAAGGTATTTGAAACACTGAGCGAAATCTTCTTTCTCATAGAGACTCCTGCCAATCATAAAATTCACCCGCTTGCCAATATTCAGTGCCAATAATTTCTGGCCATATTTGATGGCATCGTCCCATTTTCGGAAATTATAAAAAATTTCTGTGACCTTTTCCAGGGCTACTGCATCATTGGGTTGAGAAGCCAAAACAGTGAGGAAAGACTGGCGGGCAAGATCAAATTGTCTCACTTCCAGTGCTCCAATGCCAAGTGATCTTTGGGCTTCAATCATGTTAGGGTTGACTGCTACTGCTTGTTGAAGGAATTCAAGAGCTAATTTGTGTCGACCAGCATCCTGTTCGACTTTTGCCTTCTGCATGAGTACTTTTACACTGTCATCGGCGCTTCTTGCAAGTGCGCCAAATGTTGTTGTGATGGATAATGCCAATACAATTAACTTTTTCATTGGGATGGATTTAGGTTCGGATTAATTCTTTTCAGAATACTTCCACCTAACGGAGGCAGAGATAATTTTATTTCATACAAATCTGTATTTTTTTGATTTATAGGGAAAATAACCGTGTTGTTTACGTAGTTTCCCGTACCCCAATACTTTATTTCATCGCTGTTGAAGATTTCCTTCCATTGGTCTGAGCAGCTTACTTCTACCGTCCATCCTGGCCTTTCTTTGGGTGTCATGTTCAAAACAACCAACAACTCCTGGTCATGGGTTTTCGACATCCTCCTGAAACAGATGACAGATTCTTCACGGTGTTCCAGGTCATGCCAGGCAAATCCTTCAGTATTGAATTGCTGTTCGTATAGCGCTGGCTCCTGTTTCAGTAAGTGTGCCAATGCTGCCACACAAGTTTTCATTCCGGCATGGCTTGGATGGTCGAGCAAATCCCATCGCAAGGATGTTTTATAGTTCCATTCCTCTGTCTGTGCAAACTCATTGCCCATGAATAGGAGCTTTGCACCTGGGTGGGCAAACATATAGGTATACAGCAGTCTTAGGTTGGCAAACTTCTGCCATTCATCACCTGGCATTTTATATATCATGGGTGATTTTCCATGAACCACCTCATCATGGCTAAGGGGAAGCATGAAGTTTTCATCATAATAATACACCATGCTGAAAGTCAACTGATTTTGCTGGAATTGCCTGTAAAAAGGGTCCTGCTTGAAATATCGCAAGGTATCATGCATCCAACCCATCATCCATTTCATTCCAAAACCCAAGCCATCTGCATAAGTAGGTTTTGAAATACCAGGCCAGTTGGTGGCCTCCTCAGCAATTGTTTGGACGCCGTTAAAATCCCGATAGACCATCTGGTTCATGTCTTTCAAAAAGGCAATGGCCTCTATGTTTCCATTGTCTCCAAATTCATTGGGTTCCCATTCTCCTTCGTTTCTGGAATAATCCAGCTTGAGCATAGAAGAAACAGCGTCTACCCTAAGGCCATCAACATGGAACTTGTCCAGCCAGAAACGGGCATTGCTGATAAGAAATGACCTTACCTCACCCCGTTTGTAGTTGAAAATATAACTGTTCCAATCTGGATGATATCCTTTGCGCATGTCTGCATATTCATAGGTATGCGTTCCATCAAACATAAAAAGTCCATGGCTGTCATAAGGGAAATGGGATGGAACCCAATCCAGGATAACCCCTATTCCTTCCTGGTGAAAAAAATCGATCATTGCCATGAACTCCTCAGGGTTGCCAAACCGGGAAGTGGGCGCAAAATATCCTGTTCCCTGGTAACCCCAGCTGCCGTCAAATGGATACTCCATCACAGGCATCAACTCCACGTGCGTAAACCCCATCTGTTTTACATAGGGAACCAGGCGCTGGGCAATTTGCCAATAACTGAAATATGATTCCTCATCAAAGGGGTCGGGCCTCATCCAACTGGCAAGGTGTACTTCGTAAACAACATAGGGAGATTGTAGGGAATTGTGTTTTTCCCGACTTTCCATCCACGTTTTGTCCTTCCAGTCATATTCAAAATTCCAGGAGATGCTGGCAGTAAGGGGTTTCTTCTCCCAAAAATGGGCGTAGGGATCGCCCTTTTGCATGATTTTTCCTTCGAATCCATGGATGGAGTATTTGTATACTTCTCCCCTTTTACAATGAGGAATAAAACCCTCCCAAATACCTGATTTATCCAACCTTACAAACAAGGGATGTAAGCCATCTTGCCAGTTGTTGAAATTTCCTACAATGCTTACCCTTGTTGCATTGGGTGCCCAAACAGCAAAATAGGTACCCGCAGTTCCTAAAACATCAATTTGTTTGTTTCCAAAGAATTGATAGGCATTGTAGAGGGTGCCCTGTTGAAAATTATTTATTGTTCCCTCAGAAAATAATGAATAATTCCAAACGGGTCCTGAAGTTTCAACAAAATGAATCTCCTCATAAGGTTTGGGGCTATTCTCTTTTTCTTTGGCGTGATGCATTCAACTGGATTAATTAATCTTCAATTCAATAAAAACAGCAGAAGCTTCAATGAACTAGATGACAAAACCATCAGGAATTACTGCCCCTTTTTTGACCACAACAATGCCTTCCTTGATAGAATACAGCTGATGTTCTGCATTGGCCAAATATTTGCCACCGTTGATGCGTACATCATTGCCAATCCTACAGTTTTTATCAATGATTGAATTTTTGATGTAACACCGTTCCCCAATTCCGAGTTTAGGGAGACCATTGCTCACAGAGGTATTCATTTCATCCAAGGTTTCATAAAAATCAGTACCCATGATGTAGCAACTCACAATGGTGGAGCCATACCCAATCCTGGTTCTGATGCCAAGCACAGAATTTTCTACCCTTGAGGCATTGATGATACAACCTTCAGCAACAATGGTTTTTTCAAGGGTAGTTCCACTGATTTTTGCAGGAGGCAACATCCTTGCCCTTGTATAGATGGCTTTGTTGTTGTCAAACAGGTTGAATTCAGGTACATCCTGGGTGAGGGCCAGGTTGGCCTCAAAGAATGAATGGATGTTTCCTATATCTGTCCAGTACCCTTCGTATTGAAAACTGACTACATTGTGTTTGCTGATGGAATAGGGTATGATCTCCTTGCCAAAATCGGTGGCATCCTTGACTTGTTCCTGCAAAAGGTCAAACAAAACCTGGCGACCGAAAATATAAATACCCATGCTTGCCAGGTAATTTCTACCCTGGGTTTGCATGGCTTCACCCGTATCGCTTACCCAATCAGGGAGCAACTCAGCTTTGGGTTTTTCAATGAATGCCTCAATAATTCCTCCATCCCCTTTTTTGAGGATGCCGAACTCAGTTGCTTCTTTGGCATTGACAGGAATTGTTGCTATTGAAATATCCGCCTTGCGGTTGACATGGTTATCAATCATTTCCTGAAAATCCATCTGATACAACTGGTCTCCGGAAAGGATCAGCACATAGCTGAAATCCTGTTGTTTGATATGCCTAAGGGATTGTCTTACGGCATCAGCAGTTCCTTGAAACCAGGTAGGATTATCAGGGGTTTGTTCAGCAGCAATAATATCTACAAATGCAGAGCTGAATGCACTGAAATGATAGGTGTTCTTGATATGCTTGTTCAAAGAGGCTGAGTTGAACTGCGTCAACACATACATCCTACCAATATTTGAATTCAGGCAATTGGAAATGGGAATATCCACAAGCCTGTATTTGCCTGCAATGGGAACTGCAGGTTTGCTTCTGGTTGAAGTCAAGGGAGACAATCTTGATCCTGCCCCACCGCCGAGTATAACTGCTATTACGTTCTTGTCCATGGTCTGATTGAATGTTGTCTAATTTACTGAAAACTTTGGTAAAGGGAAAGATATTCCTCTGCACTGCGATGCCAGCTGAAGTCTAATACCATGATTTTTTCTCGTATACTGCGAAAAACTTCTTTTTGTTTGTAAACAGAAACTGCCCGATAAATACCATGGGTGATGTCACCCACTGTAGCATTATTGTAGGTGATGCCATATCCGCCAGGTTCGCCAATGTCAATGACAGTGTCTTTGAGCCCACCTGTACTTCTCACAACAGGGATGGTACCGTATCTCATGGCATAAAGCTGGTTCAGGCCACAGGGTTCAACCCTGGATGGCATTACGAGAAAGTCAGCGCCCGCATACATCAGGTGGCTTAGGGTTTCATTGTAACCAATGAATGCATTGTAATCTCCTTGGGCAATTGATTGAAGCGTTGTCAATTGAGCTGCTGTTGCTGCATTTCCATTGCCCAACACAAGAAAATTCATCTTTCTTCCAATGAACCTAAAACTGTCTATAATCGCCTGTGGAAGTAGGTCTGCCCCCTTTTCACCTACAAGCCTTCCAATAAAAATGAACAGTGGTTTTTGAGGGTCCAATCCAAATCTTTCACAAAGAATTCGCTTGTTCTTTTCCTTGCCTGCTTTAGCATCAAGGATTGAAAAATGATCGGTCAAGTATTTATCATGCGCTGGATTCCAAACGGTGTAGTCAATGCCATTGAGAATGCCCGTGCATTTGCCTTTTTCATATTCGAACAGCTGCTCCAACCCATTGCTCATGGTGCTAAGTTCATGGAGATAAGAATTGCTTACAGTGTTTACTTTCCAGGAGCATTTGATGCCTGATGCCAAGGGATTGATGCTTCCCTTCCATTCAAGCAACCCTCTTTTCCAGCTGTCCCATTGAGGGATATACAGCGTTTTATTCCAGCTGAAAGCTCCCTGGTACTGTGCATTGTGAATGGTTAAAACAGTGGGGATAGACTGAAGCCTTTTGAAAGCATAACAATGTTGCATCATGAAAGGAACAAGGGCAGCATGGTGATCGTGCACATGAACCACCTGTGGCAATTTATCCCATGTATTCATCCAATGTAATGCTGCAATCTGAAAAGCACAGAAACGCTCAGTATCATCATCGTATCCATATACCGTCTCCCTATCAAGCAACCCATTGATGTCGATCAGATACAATTCAAAGCCCTGGGCATTGGTCTTTTCTTTGATTACAGTATAATCAAACTCCCAATGGCCAAGATTGGTGGAGGCCTTGTGCACCACTTCCCAGTCATGCGAATACAAATATGGAGTCCTGTACATGGGCATGAGCACCTTTGACCGATGCCCCAATTCGTTTTGAAATCGGGGAAGAGAACCCACCACATCACCCAAGCCACCGGCCTTGGCCACAGGATAACATTCTGCACTTATATGTATGATGTCCATCTTGGATTCCTTTGATTTTTTTAAATTTACCACTAAATCAAATGCAATTGTTGATAACAAAAAGTTTTGTACGTAAATAAATATAATTATTTTGAGCCCTCATACAACAACCTTTCACATGAACCAACAAACAAAGTGGTCTCAATTCGGTGTTCTGATCATCGTTTTCTTTTTCTGGGGATTTGTCGCTGCATCCAACAGCATTTTCATCCCTTTTTGCAAAACTTTTTTTAACCTTGATCAGATCCAATCACAGCTGATCGGTTCTGCATTTTATGGTGCTTATTTTTATGGATCGTTGATCCTCTATGTTTTCTCAACCATTACAGGAACTGACTTGTTGAACAAGATTGGTTACAAAAAAGGGATCATTTATGGATTGCTGATTTCTGTTGTCGGCGCCTTGGCACTTGCATACATCAGTGGATCTGGAACTGCCACCTTTGGCCTGGTACTGGTTTCATTCTTTATTATTGCTTTAGGATTCTCACTGCAACAAACTGCAGCACAACCTTTTGCCATTGGATTAGGCACTCCTGAAACTGGTGCTCACCGCCTGAACATGGGAGGAAGCGTAAACTCATTTGGTACCTTGCTTGGACCACTGGTAGTCAGTTATCTGCTTTTCGGAAGCTTGGACAGTGGAAAATCTGCTTCTATAGAAAACATCCAAACACTTTATTTTTTCCTTGCAGGACTGTTCATCATTGCAGCCTTGATTTTTGCCTATGCAAAACTGCCCAAGACTACCTCAGATGAGAAACTGGAAAAAAGCCCCAAGGCAATGTATGTTTTATTGATCATCGGCGCCATCTTCCTTCCTGTATTGTTCGCAGACTGGGCCAAAACGGTTACAGGACTTGAGAAAAGTGTCATCATCAGTGGTTCTCTGATCATCATATTGATTATTCTTTTTTGGACCATGGTTACAGCAAAAAAGAATCCTATAGGATGGGGTGCCATGGCTTACCCACAGCTGGTGCTGGGAATGATTGCCATCTTTATTTATGTTGGCGTTGAAGTGACCATCGATAACAATTTTGGGGCATTGCTCAAAAAGAATGCTTTCGGGGGCAAGGAAGACTCTCAAATTTCCCATCTCATTTCTCTCTATTGGGGATCAATGATGATTGGCAGGTGGACAGGAGCTGTCAGTGTATTCAACTTCAGCAAAACGGTCAAACGAATCCTCGTGATTGTTGTGCCTTTTGCTGCTTTTGGTTTGATTCTCCTTGTAAACATCATCAAAGGAAATGAAATCAGTGAATTTGCCATGTATCCGATTTGCATAGCCATTGCAGTCATTGCTTTCCTTTATGCAGAAGACAAGCCAGTTAAATTGTTGCTTACTGTTTCTGTACTTGCTTCAGTTGCCATGCTAATTTCAATTACAACCACAGGCATGCTGGCCAACTATGCCATCATCAGCACCGGACTTTGTACAGCAGTAATGTGGCCTTGTATATTTGCTCTTGCCATCAATGGAATAGGAAAATACACCAGCCAGGGTTCGGCATTCCTGATCATGATGATCCTTGGCGGAGCCATCATTCCTCCAACACAGGGTTCTATCATCGACCTCGATCCATCCGGAGATGCCAACGTTTATACCTTTACCCAACTCTCTTACCTTGTACCATTGGCCTGTTTTGCCTACCTGGCATGGCACGCCATTCAAACAAGGTCTGTACTGAAAAAACAGGGCCTGGATGTCGATGCACAAGTTGCTGCATCCCATTAATTTGAACTGAATTATTTGTATCTTGGCAGCCACTGAAAAGTGGCTGTTTTTTTTTAGATTGTTTAAAAAAAGATAAAATGAGTGTACATCAACCTTTGGCCATTGGCATTGATATTGGAGGAACCGGAACAAAATTTGGGATTGTAGACAAGGATGGAAATGTTATTTTCTCTGGGGAAATGTCTACCAAAAAGCACAAGGATATTGAAGGTTTCATCGTTGAACTGCATGGTCTACTGTGTGAACTCATTGAAAAGGCTGGTGGAATTGGAAAATTCAGGGGTATTGGTGTTGGCGCTCCCAATGGAAATTTTTATACCGGGAACATCGAATATGCCCCTAATTTACCCTGGAGTGGAATCATTCCCATCGCCAAGATGATGAGTGATAAATTCCAACTGCCTGTTACCTTGACAAACGATGCCAATGCGGCAGCTATCGGCGAAATGATGTATGGGGCAGCAAAAGGAATGCGTGATTTCATCATGATTACCCTGGGAACGGGTGTTGGAAGTGGCATTGTGGCCAATGGTCAGGTCATGTATGGCCATGATGGTTTTGCCGGCGAATTGGGCCATACCATTGTGATTCCTGATGGAAGAATGCACCAGGGCACAGGTAAACGCGGTTCTTTGGAAAGTTATGCTTCTGCCACTGGCGTAAGGCTGACAGCGCTTGAAATGCTTGAAAACAGTACCGAGGATAGTTTATTGAGAACAGCAGACAAAGAAACCCTTGATTCAAAAGTGGTTTACGATGCCGCCATCAAAGGAGACAAGCTGGCCATGGAAATATTTGAGTTTACAGGAAAAATCCTTGGGCTGGCGTTGGCCAATGCCGTAATGTTCAGCAGCCCTGAAGCCATCATCCTTTTTGGTGGACTGACCAAATCCGGCGATTTGATTTTAAAGCCAACCAGAAAACATATGGAAGAAAACCTGATACAGGTATTCCAAAACAAGGTCAAAATATTGGTAAGTCATCTCAAGGAATCTGATGCTGCAATACTTGGTGCCAGCGCATTGGCCTGGGAAAAATAATCATCCAGTGAAAACAGCTTGTGGGGCTATATCAATCAGTTTGATGGCAACAATGCTTTTTCTTTGGCCCAAGCCATTTTACCATAGCCAGGGATTACATGCTTTTCGCTGTGGTAGGATGACCGAACAAGTGGGCCACTTTCAACATAATCGATACCCAACCCATATCCAATTTCCCTGTATTCGTTGAATTCATCTGGATGAACAAACCGCTGAACGGGCAGGTGTTTTCTTGTTGGTTGAAGGTATTGGCCGATGGTTACTACGTCAATTCCATTGGCAGCCAAGTCTTTCAGGGTTTGGACAACTTCCTCTTTTTGTTCTCCCAATCCAAGCATAATACCAGATTTGGTTCTCATGCCACCTTGCTTCAACTTTCTCAACACTTCCATGCTTCGCCAATATTTGGCCTGGATCCTCACTTTTCGGGTAAGTTGTTCCACCGTTTCAATATTGTGAGAGACCACTTCAGGGGCTGCTTCAATGATTCTTTGGATCTGATCATCAATCCCTTTAAAGTCAGGAATCAGGGTTTCAAGGGTTGTGTCTGGATTGAGTGATTTTACTGCTTTGATGGTGTTGAACCAGATAATGCTACCGCCATCAGACAATTCATCACGGTCAACAGAGGTAATTACAGCATGTTTTACTTTCATGAGGTGTATGGCCTCCGCGACACGCTGTGGCTCATCCCAATCAACTGCCTCAGGCCTACCGGTGGCCACTGCACAGAAACCACAGCTTCTGGTACAAATATTGCCAAGGATCATGAAAGTTGCAGTACCTGCACCCCAGCACTCTCCCATGTTTGGACAGTTTCCACTCTCGCAGATGGTATGCAATTTATGGGTATCAACAAGGGATCGAACATGTTTGTATCCTTCTCCAACAGGAAGTCGAACCCTTAACCAATCAGGTTTTTTTTGCTTTTGTTCAGGAACAGATCCTGCAGTATTCACATCACAACTCATGGTATAATTAAAGTGCGAAGTTACATCACTTGCGGTTACCAAAAACCAAACCGATAGAACCTGTCGGGAAAAATGACTTGCCTGGATTGTCAACCATCTGGACAATTTTTGTGGAATAATAGTCAATACCAAAACCAAATTCAATCGCAGAAACAACCTGGTTGAACCTTGCCCAATCAAAGCGAAGTGCAGCTTTTGCGTAGGCGCCGGGTGAAAACTTCATTTCATTCCATCCCATTTGTAGACCAGTGCCTCCAATGATCCTGTCTGCACGCAGGAAAGTCGACCGTTTGGCCTCGGTAAACTTGATCTTTTCTGATCCACCAGGGGATGAAAACTCCATGTAATATGGACGGGACAAACCAGCAGAGAAACCTGCTACTGCAATGGCGTATACAGCAACCCCATTTTTATTTCCTTTTCCACCAATCAAGATTTGCTGTCCTGCACCCAGCTTGAGTTGATAGAAGATATTTTGCTTACCAAACACAAATGGCCTGCCAAAAATAGCAAACCCACTGTTGGTGAATTCAGAACTGCTTTGCTTTTCCTCTTTAGGATGGTGCTTTTCTCCAAATTCAATTTGAAAAATGGATGATTTGTAGGGAGTTTTCATTTTTCCCTTTTCAAACAGGATACCATATCCATCGTGGTTGCTTTTGAAACTGAAATTGGCATGTTTTGCGAAAGCGGGTATGCCCTCTTCTTCATTCCTGATCATGGCATTGATCTTGTTTCGTTTTTCCAGCTTTTCAGCTTGCTTTGCATCAGCTTTAGGAGCGGCTTGCCGCTGCGCGTTTGCGAGCAGTACAATCAAGGAAAAGGAAAGGAACAAGGCTATATGTTTCAACATGGTTGTTTAATCTTATGTAAATTTATAAAAAAAAGCATGACTTCAACGGTAACTTATTCTGGAGAACTGAGAACTTTAGCAACCCATTTACAATCTGGTTCAAGTTTTGAAACGGATGCCCCTACAGACAACCAGGGCAAAGGTGCCCGTTTTTCACCAACAGACCTCATCGGTACATCCCTGGCAGCCTGCATGTTAACAACCATGGCCATAAGGGCAAAGGATTTGGAAGAAAGACTTCAAGGAACAGTTACTGAAACTGAAAAAATCATGTCCAATAATGCGCCAAGGAAAATTGCAGGCATCAAGATTCGTTTCATTTGGCCATCAAGACAAACTTTTTCAGCGGAAGAAAAACAAAGGCTTGAAACGATTGCATGGTCTTGCCCGGTAAAAGAAAGCATTCATCCGGACATTGAACTTTCCGTGGATTTCAATTGGGAATAGACAAAGGGCTTATAAAAAAGATTCTTTCAGTGTATGCACCAGGCGGCTGACTGGCAGGCCCATGACATTGTAAAAATCACCTTCAATGGATTGTATTCCAATGACACCAATCCACTCCTGGATCGCATAGGCACCTGCCTTGTCGTAGGGTTGATATTTGTCTACATAGTGGATGATTTGTTCCTCTGAAAGTGCATGAAATCGTACATGGGTGGTATCATGAAAGACCAGTTTCTTCTGGTCGTCCTGCACACATACGGCAGTGATCACCTGGTGTTTTTTTCCGGATAACCGCTTTAAAATGCCCAAGGCATCGGCCCTGTCTACCGGCTTACCGATGATTTCACCCTCCAATACTACAATCGTATCAGCTGCAACAATGATCGAATTAGACAGGTCAACCTGTTTGAGATCCAGCACTGCCAGTATCTTTTTTTCAGCAATGGACATGGCAATATTGGTTGGGGATTCCTCTGGGTCAAACGACTCATCAGCATCTGAAACAAGCACATCAAAACTAAATTCAGCCCACTCCATCAGCATCTTTCGTCTCGGAGAGCCAGAGGCCAGTATCAACTTTTTCATGATAATAAATAAAATGACATAGAAATGATTCCCAAAAGCATGACCAGTTTCAGCGCTTTGCTGATCTTGGCAAAATCAGCCGTCAGTTGGGCTTGGTAAAGTTTTTTCAACAAACGGTAAAAAAGGAAGATCATGGCGAATGATAGTGTATAAAAAGGCCAGGACCAGGCGTTCAACATGGCATAAAAGGCAATCACGGCAAAGAGTCCTACAAGCACAAAAATCCAAACAGCCACAAATACTTTGGTAGACGGTATTCCCCATGAAATCGGCATGGTGTTACACCCGAACCGCCTATCACCCTCCATATCTTCCATGTCTTTCACTACTTCCCTCATCAGCGAAACAATGAAAGCAAACCCTGCATAAACCAAGGTCACTTTATAAAGACTTCCCAATACTGTCTGATTGATTTGCATGTATGTTACATCACTTAATCTTAATTCTGCAATAAACAATACCCCCACTACCCAGGCAGTTAAAACAGAAATGATGAAGTTGCCAATCAACAATCGTTTTTTGAAAGTGGATGAATACAGCAACAGCAACAATACGCTTAAAAAATTGAGTGCCAGCAGCAAAAGGTTGTTCAAATGCATAGCTACAATAGCTGTAAGAAAAAGACCTGCCAATGATAAGACCAGGTGCAACAATATCGCCCATCTCCTTTTGATCAACTTCCCGACAATCAACCTTTCTGGCTTGTTCACATTGTCAATATCGATGTCAAAATAGTCATTGATGATATATCCAGCAGCAGCAATCAGCAAGGAGGAGACAAGCAGCAGAATGAAATCAGTTTCCTTCAGCAGTTGTCTTGGCTGGCCATTGATAGTGAAAGAAGGAACAATGATCCGGTAATAAAACAAGGATTGTGTTAGTGCTATAAAAATAAGGTTGGGATACCTGATCAATTGAAAGAATCCCTTTATTTTTTGAATTCCTTTCATTTAAATGCTTTGAATATTTTTGGGTGCAGACCATTTTCCCTGCGTCCTGAGGACCTTTTCAATGATATCCCTTACACATCCATTTCCCCCTGATTGGGGTGAAATATAGTCAGCCACTTGCAATAATTCAGTTGCAGCATCGGCAGGACATGTTTTTATCCCAACCGCTCCAAAAGCATCCAGGTCTGGAAGATCATCCCCCATGAAAAGGGCAGATGATTTTTCGATATTTAACTTTAATAGTAATTCTTTGATTGTCAATGACTTAAGAGGTATATTATCAAAAAATAGTTCAACTCCCAACTTCAATAACCTTTCTTTGACCGGCACTGAAGAAGAACCCGTAATGACAGCAACCGTTAACCCTGATTTTACGGCATGCTGTATTGCATAACCATCTTTGATGTTCATTTCTCGAATCCATTCACCATTGGGCATGACCAATATTTTACCATTGGTCATTACACCATCAAGGTCAAAAACCAACAATTTTACCTGTGCTAATTTTTCTAATAGTTGCATACTGAATGAAAACAAAGTTAATCTATTCGGGATAATTACCTGCTCTCCAAAAAAGCACTGCTGTATATTTGCAATCAAGCATAATGTATAAAAATGACTACAGCACAGAAGCTGACCTTTTTTTCCTTAAAATTCAGTATAAAAATAGCCTCCCTCATCTCATCACAATGGGGCGCATCCATAGCATTCAATATTTTTTGTACGCCTTACCGAAAACCAAGAAATGTTTCCCCTCCCATTTTTCAACAAGCTACTGGATTTGATGTACAGGTTGATGGCCTTACCATTTATGGATACCGCTGGAATCCGAATGCCCTAAAAAAAATCTTGATTTTACATGGCTTCGAATCAAGGGCTTATAATTTTGACCGTTACGTTGCCCCTTTGCTGAAAAAAGGCTATGGTGTGGTGGCAATGGACGGCAAGGCGCATGGCAATAGCGAGGGGAAGACCACCACCGCGCCAGAATATGCTGAGATGATCAGGGTATTGGAACAGAAACTGGGCAAATTTGATGGCTTTATCTCCCATTCTTTCGGAGGTATTGCCCTATGCCTTTATCAGGAGAACCACAGCAATCCTGCAGCCAAAATGGTATTGATTGCTCCAGCCACAGAAACCAAGTCTGCTATCGACCTATTCAGCCATTTTTTTGGTCTAAACACCAAAATAAAGGAATCCATTTATGCATATATCAAGAAAAAATCAGGGAATGACGTATCCCATTACTCTATCAACAGGATTGCCCCCAAACTTGCCAATCCAATTCTTTGGATCCATGACAAGGATGATGACATCACCCCTCTTTCGGATGTAAAACCCTTGATGGACCTTTCTCCGGGCAATGTTGAATTCATGATTACCAAAGGGCTTGGGCACAGAAAAATATACAAAGACTCGTCAGTGATGAAAAGGATAATTGATTTCATTTAAGAACAGATTTGTTAGAATTCATTCGCTTTATCTTATTATTGCATCGTGATGCACATCGGTTCAGGGAATAAAAACCCTTTCAATCGATGCAACAATTGATGAGAAAACATATCAGAAGAGAAAGAAAAAATGGCAAAAAACCTACTTATCGTTGAGTCTCCGGCCAAAGCAAAAACCATTGAAAAAATTCTTGGTAGTGACTTTGAAGTGAAAAGTTGTTTTGGTCATATCCGCGACCTTGAAAAGAGTGAAATGGGTATCGACATCAAAAAAGGTTTCAAACCAAGGTATATCGTTCCGGAGGATAAGGAAAAAGTTGTGAAGGAACTGAAGCAAGTTGCCAAAAGATCTGGAGAAGTATGGCTCGCAACGGATGAGGACCGCGAAGGTGAGGCCATCAGCTGGCATCTTTGTGAAGTATTGGGTCTTGATCCTGCCACCACTAAACGGATCGTTTTCCACGAGATCACCAAACCAGCGATCCGGGCTGCGGTTGAAAAACCAAGAACAGTCAACATGAACCTTGTCAATGCACAACAGGCAAGGCGTATTCTTGACAGGATTGTAGGATTTGAAATATCCCCTATCCTATGGCGCAAAATGAGCATGAGGGGCAACCTCAGTGCAGGACGTGTTCAAAGTGTTGCGGTTCGTTTGATTGTTGAGCGGGAAAGGGCCATCAATGGTTTTACTGCGATTGGCAGCTTTAAGGTAGAAGCGTTTTTCAAGGCAAAAGACATCAACGGGAAGCAGGTCATCTTCAAAGCAGAAGGAGCCAAAAAAAATACACAGCAAGATGCTGAGCAATTTCTCCAAGGTTGTATTGGTGCGGGTTATACCGTAAAAGATGTTCAAAAGAAACCAGCCAAAAAATCACCTGCTGCACCATTTACCACTTCTACCCTCCAGCAGGAGGCGAGCAGAAAATTAGGATATGGTGTAAGCAAGACCATGCTGATTGCCCAAAAATTGTACGAAGCCGGTCATATCACCTACATGAGAACCGATAGTGTTTCATTGAGTGAAACAGCCAGGGGTGATATTTCAAAACAGATCACAGACAGCTATGGCAAGGAATACTTTCAGGAAAGGAAGTTCAAAAATAAAAATGAATCAGCCCAAGAAGCCCATGAGGCCATCAGACCTACCTACATGGACAAGCCAACAGTTGAAATTGCTGATGGCCAACGCCTGTATGAGCTGATCTGGAAAAGAACCATGGCCTCCCAGATGGCAGATGCCGAACTCGAAAAAACCATTGCCGAAATAACCATTTCTACCCAGCAAGAATTGCTCAAGGCAGAAGGAGAAGTAATGAAATTTGAGGGTTTTCTCAAAGTATACAATGAGAGCAGGGATGAGGAAGATGAAAACGAAGAACCATCCACTGAGGGCATGCTCCCTCCTTTGGCAAAAGGGCAACAGCTTGAATTGAATGAAATGCTGGCCACTGAACGATTTACAAGAGCACAGCCAAGGTATACGGAAGCCTCTTTGGTAAAAAAAATGGAAGAACTTGGCATTGGCCGTCCATCCACCTATGCCCCAACCATTTCAACCATTCTCAAAAGAGGATATGTGGAGAAGCGAGACAAAGAAGGGGTGAAAAGGGATTATCGTTTATTGAAGCTCATCAACAATATCATCTCCAAAGCCATTGAGCAAGAGAATACAGGAGCGGAAAAAACAAAATTGTTCCCTACAGACCTTGGGTCGGTGGTAACAGATTTTCTTATCCAGCATTTCGATCAGGTACTGGATTATGGATTTACCGCCAAGATTGAAAATGAGTTTGACAGCATTGCAGAAGGCAATGAAGACTGGGGGAAAATGCTCAAGGATTTCTATGCTCCTTTCAAAAAGGATGTAGACAATACCATGGAAACGGCAGAACGCATCAGCGGTGAAAGAGAGCTTGGCCATGAAGAAATAACAGGCAAACGTGTAATTGCCCGCATGGGACGATATGGTCCGATGGTGCAAATTGGCGAAACCACCGAAGAGGAAAAACCACGGTTTGCCAAACTCAAGGCCGATCAAAGCATTGAAACCATCAACCTCGAACAGGCCATGGAGTTGTTCAAACTCCCAAGGGTTCTTGGTGAATTTGAGAATGAGTCTGTACAAGTCAATATTGGCAGATTTGGCCCTTATATTGCACATGACAAAAAGTTTTATTCACTTTCAAAAGAATATGATCCTTACGAGATAACCCTTGATGTTGCCATCCCACTTATATCTGAAAAGAGAAAAGCAAAGGATGAAAGAACCATTAAAATCTTCGAAAAGGAAAAAATCCAATTGCTGAAAGGACCTTATGGACCCTACATCAAGAAAGGATTAAAAAACTTCCCCATTCCGAAGGAAAAGCAAGAAAATGTACAAGATTTCAATATCGATGAAGTACAGGCGATGATTGAACATGCCATAGCCAACCCAACCCGTGGCAAAAGAAGGGCACCCAAAAAATAATTGAAAAGGATCCGTTGATGACCAACACAACAGGAGAAATCAATGCATTGCTGAATCTTATTGAAGATCCAGACAATGAGGTTTACCAAACCATTACCAAGCGATTTATCGGGTTTGGACAGGATGTCATTCCTGTGTTGAATGAATTTCAAGAACTGACGGATGACCCCGTTCAGGTGGCCAAAATCAACGCCATCATTTCCCAGATTTCAATTTCATGCATAGAAACAGCCGTTACTGATTGGCTGAATAGTGAAGACCAATCAGTCCTTGAAGCCTCTTTGTTTATCGCTGCCTACCTCAATCCTGAATACGACAGGGACCGGTTGTTTTTCGAGATTGAAAAAATCAGAAAAACCATTTGGCTTGAATTGAATGATTACCTGACGCCGCTTGAAGAAATCAATATCCTCAATAAAATTATTTTTGGCCACTACAACTATAAAGGAGTTGAACTAGACTATTCAACAATCAATCATTTTGATCCATCCCATTTGCTTACGAACAAGCTTTCAAATACCTTTCCCCTGGCATCTGTTTACCTGATCATTGCTGAAATGCTGGGCGTCACGCTATTACCGGCTGATGTCCCCAAACAAAACCTCCTTTGTTATGTAGAAGAAGGCAGTTCAATTATCAGTGTAGAAGGCAGTGATATACTCTTTTACATCGACCCATTGAATGGACAGGTTTATACCCACCGCGATGTAGAAAATTATGTAAAAAAAATGAACCTCGCCCACCCTCCTGTTACCTATACCCCCTCCAACGCCAGGAATTTTGTTCAACGGTGGATCAAGGAAATTGCCAAAGCCGAACAGTCAAAAGGGGAGGTTGAACGCCATAAAGCGCTTTTGGTGCTCATTTCATCGATGAATGCCTGATTTCATCCTATTTTACAAGAGTCACAATTGTTTTGGTTAATTTTAGCCAAATTCTTTTGAAATGACCATCTCCTGGAATGATTTTGAAAAAATTGACATTCGCTGCGGTACCATCCTGTCCGTCAAGCCCTTTGATAAAGCATTAAAACCTGCTTTTCAGCTGGAGATTGATTTTGGCTCGATGGGCATCAAGCGTTCATCTGCCCAAATAACCCATCATTATTCCGTTGAATCCCTGTTGGGAAGGCAGGTGATGGCCGTCGTCAATTTTCCACCCAAACAGATTGTCAATTTTTTCAGTGAATGCTTGGTCTTAGGGGTCTACGATAGCAACAATGCGGTTGTGCTTTTGGAGGCCGGTATGAAAGTAGAAAATGGAGCGAAAATTGGTTAGCAAGAATTTCACCATAAAATCATCAAATTCAGTACCGCTTAAAGGAAATTCAACTTATTTTCGTCAATATGAAAAAGTTCAGTCTTGCCCTTTCCCTGTTGTTGGCTTTATTTGCCTGTGAAGAGAAAAAAGATGCTAAAAAGCCACAGGATGGGTCCAAATCAGGTCCGATTTCTGTTGAGGCCATTGTTATCAGGCCTACAACTGTTTCTGAGTCCATTGAGGTGGCCGGCAATATCCTTCCTTATGAGCTCACCGAGATCCGACCTGAGATTTCAGGAAGGGTTATCCAGCTCAATTTCAAAGAGGGTTCAACTGTTGCCAAAGATGTGTTGCTGGTCAAATTATTTGACGCAGACCTTCAGGCACAACTTAAAAAATTGAAGGTGCAGTTGCAAATAGCAGAAAAAACAGAAGAACGCCAAAGGGAACTGCTGAAAATCAGCGGTATCAGTCAGCAGGATTATGACCTCAGTCTTTTACAGGTCAATAACATCAAGGCCGATATAGAACTGACCATGGTAAACATTGGAAAAACAGAAATCAGGGCCCCTTATGCAGGAAGGATGGGTCTCAGGAATATCAGCCTTGGCGCCTACATCACTCCGGGCAATATGCTGACAACCCTCAGCCAGGTGAACATGAAGAAAATCAGCTTCAGCATTCCTGAAAAATACAGCAACGATATCAGGCCAGGCATGTCGGTTGTTTTTGGTATTGAAGGAAAAGAGGGTGAATACAAGGCCACCATACTGGCTTCAGAAACAGTGATTGAATCTGAAACCAGGAACCTTAAAATTCTTGCAACCATTAACGATGGAAACAATAACCTGGTGCCAGGTTCCTTTGCAAAAGTCAGTTTGACCCTTGGATCAAACAATGCGGCCGTCATGGTGCCGTCACAGTGTATCATTCCAAGTGCCCGCACAAAACAACTGCTGCTTTACCGCAATGGCACACCGGAATTTGTAAGCGTTACCACCGGATTGAGAAATGCGGACAACGTTCAAATAACCAGCGGGCTTCAGGTGGGTGACACAGTCATCACCACAGGACTTCTCTTTATCAGAAAGGATTCTAAGGTGAAACTCAGCAAAGTAAATTAGTAACAACTCAATTCTGGCCCAATGAATCTTTCTGAATTAAGCATAAAAAGACCGGTTTTTGCAGTTGTATGCAGCATCGTCATCATCATTTTTGGTGCCATTGGCTATAGTTTTTTGGGTGTCAGGGAATACCCTGCCATTGACCCTCCGGTGGTCAATGTAAGGACCAGCTATACAGGAGCCAATGCCGAAATCATAGAACAACAGGTCACTGAACCCATTGAAAAAGCGGTGAATGGTGTTGAGGGGGTGAAAAACATCACCTCTTCAAGTTCACAAGGCAGCAGCAGCATTACAGTGGAATTTGAATTGGGTGTTGACCTTGAAAGGGCTGCCAATGATGTAAGGGAAAAGGTTTCTCAGGTAGCAGGAAGGCTTCCACAAGACATTGACGCACCGCCTACGGTGGCCAAACAAGACTCCGATTCTGATCCGATTGTTTTCATTCAAATGCAGAGCAACAAAAGGACCCTGCTCGAACTTTCTGACCTGGCAGAAAATATTGTACAAGAAAGGTTGCAGACCATTCCGGGTGTCAGTGGTGTAAGTGTATTTGGACAACGCCCTGCCATGAGGATTTGGTTTGACCCCGTCAGGCTCTCTGCATATAAACTTACCATCCAGGATGTAAAGTCTGCCCTCGACCGCGAAAACATAGAATTGCCTGGTGGGAAGGTTCGTGGAAATACCACTGAGATGACCGTAAAGGCCTACGGAAAGCTGACCACAGAAGAAGATTTCAATGACCTGATCATCCGACAGACAGAAGGCAAGAGCATCCGCCTAAAAGACATCGGATATGCCATCATCGGGCCTGAAAATGAGGAGTCCGCCACAAGGAAAAACAATATTCGCTCGGTGAACCTTGGTGTGGTTGCCCAGCCCGGATCCAACCAGGTGGCCATCGCCGATGAATTGTACAAACGGATCGACGTTATCAAGAAAGATTTGCCTCCAGACATTATCCTTGAAGTGGGTTACGACAAAACACAGTTTGTCAGAAAGGCCATCACAGAAGTGAAAGAAACCCTGATCATTGCCATTTTGCTGGTGGTCATCATCATCTTTTTGTTCTTCAGGGAATGGTCCATTGCCTTCCGGCCTTTGATCGATATTCCTGTAGCCCTTGTTGGCGCCTTCTTCATCATGTATATTTTTGGATTTTCCATCAATGTATTGACACTCCTGTCATTGGTGCTTGCCACAGGATTGGTGGTGGATGATGGAATTGTGGTAACGGAAAATATCTACAAGAAGATAGAGCAGGGAATGGACAAGTGGAAGGCGGCGAGAGAAGGCTCGAAAGAGATTTTCTTTGCTGTCGTCTCAACCTCTATCACGCTGGCCATCGTATTTCTTCCTATCATCTTCCTGCAAGGATTTGTAGGCCGGTTGTTCAGGGAATTCGGAATTGTTGTAGCCGGTGCGGTATTGATTTCAGCTTTTGTATCGCTATCACTCACACCGGTATTGAACATTTACCTGACCAAGAAAAATGTACACAAACATTCATGGTTCTATACCAAATCTGAACCTTTTTTCAGGGGCATGGAATCAGGATACCAGCGCTGGCTGGCGGCCTTCATGCGCAAAAGATGGATTGCCTTTATCATTGTGTTGGCCTGCGTTGGCGCCATATATTTTGTTGGATCAAAACTACCCTCTGAGCTGGCACCCATGGAAGACAGGAATAGGCTGAGGACCAGTGTCATTGCTCCAGAAGGAACCGACTTCGATTATATGGACAAGGTGGTCTATGATATTACCGAAAAAATCATGGATTCTGTGCCTGAACGCTATGTTATACTTTCTTTTGCACCCAGTTATTCCGGATCCGGAGGTTCAAACGCAGCCTCCATCAGCATTGGGCTGGTTGATGCCAGCGAAAGGAAGCGCAGCCAAAATGAAATTGTGCAGAGCATGAACAAAATGTTCAAAGATTATACCGATGTAAGGGTCCTCGTCTTGCAGGAACAAACCATTTCAGTTGGACAGTCCAGCAGGGGACAATTGCCCGTTCAGTTTGTATTGCAGAACCTGAACTTTGACAAGCTAAAAGAAAAGGTACCACAGTTCATGGATGAGGTTGTGAAGAGCCCTGTTTTCCAGGGCAATGATGTCAACCTCAAATTCAACAAACCGGAATTGCAGGTTACCATTGACCGGTTAAAAGCTGGAGAACTGGGCATTTCCATCCTTGATATTTCCAATACCCTTCAGCTTGCACTCAGCGGAAGAAGGTTTGGATATTTTATCAGGAACGGAAAACAATATGAAGTCATCGGACAGGTAGACAGAAAGGACAGGGATGCACCACTGGACCTCAAGTCTTTTTATTTGCGCAGCAAAACTGGACAGCTGATCCAATTGGACAACCTTGTCACCATTTATGAAACCGCCACTCCCCCAACCATTTACCATTACAACAGGTTGAAGAGTGCTATTGTTTCTGCAGGTTTAGCCAATGGAAAAACACTTGGAGACGGTATCAAAGAAATGGAGCGCATTTCTAAAAAAGTGCTGGATGAATCATTTACTACAAGCCTCAGCGGATCTTCAAGAGATTTTGCCGAGAGTTCCTCGAATACCCAAAATGCCTTCCTGTTGGCCCTGGTATTGATCTTCCTGGTATTGGCTGCCCAATTTGAAAGCTTTGTTGATCCATTGATCATCATGATTACCGTTCCGCTGGCCCTTGCCGGTGCTGTCATCAGTTTATCTGTTTTTGGGCAATCACTCAATATATTCTCCCAAATTGGCATCATCATGCTGATTGGTTTGGTTACGAAAAACGGTATCCTTATCGTTGAATTCGCCAACAAGCAAAGGGAAAAAGGAATGAACAAGATCGATGCTGTGCTCAACGCATCTGTGGCACGGTTGAGACCGATCCTGATGACAACCCTTGCCACAGCCCTTGGTGCATTGCCCATTGCTATGGCATTGGGATCTGCAGGAAAAAGCAGGATACCGTTGGGGATTGTTATTATCGGTGGCCTGATGTTTGCATTGGTACTTACCTTATTTGTAGTGCCTGCCCTGTACAGTTATATTTCAAGGAAAAAAAGAGCTACCCATGAGAATTAAAGCAGTGTTGTTGAGTCTTCTGTTTGTCAATGCGGTAGCATCGCAAGACAGCAGTTTTACCGCAAAGGAGGCCATTGATTTGGCACTGAAACAAAACCTCGATATTCAGATTGCTTCAACCGATCTGGATATTGCAAAGGCCAACAACAATTGGGGAAATGCTGGCGGACTTCCCACCGCTACTGGAAACATTTTCAATACAGAAGCGATTTCCAATATCAACCAGAAATTGGCCAATGGCAGCAACATTGAAAGAAACAATGTTTCCAACAGCAGCATCAACGCCAATCTTGCCATCAGCTGGAGAGTATTCAATGGCATGCGGGTAAGGTCTACCATGGAAAGGTTTGATGCCATGGAGAAAATGGGCACCATTGCTGTTGCGCAACAAATAGATCAGGTCATCTTTGATGTATTGAATATTTATTACAACCTGATTCGTTTGAAAAAACAAGTGATTGCTACCAAAGCCATCATCGATTTGTCAAAAGAAAGATTGAAAATTGCTGAAACAAGGTTCAATGTGGGGAATGGTGCCAAAACAGACATGCTGCAGGCAAAAATTGACTTGAATGCACAGGAAGTGAATCTTCAGAACATCTACAAACAGGTGTCTAATACCAAAGCTTCCATGAACACTTTGCTCAAGAAGGATGCTGGTGCGTCTTTCCACCCTAAAGAAGAGCAGTTCAGCATCCCATCCATTGAATACAATGCCCTTGTTTCAAAAATTGACCAGCAAAACCCACAATTGATGTTGGCTCAACAGGAAAAACTGAACCTGATGATTGAGAAAAAAATCATTAGTTCACAGAGGATGCCTTCAGTGAACCTGAATTCAAATACGGTGTTGAACAGGTCAAAATCAACTGCCGGATTCTTTTTGACCAACCAAACCTTTGGCCCCAATATAGGACTGGGTATAGGCATCCCGATATTCAATGGCAATATCAACAAGACCCAGCTGAAAGTGAACAGCATTCAACAAAAAAAGCAGGATTTGCAAACAGAACAGCTGCGTGCATTGTTGCAGCGGGATTTGCTGATTGCGTTTCAGGAATACCAAAATGCCGTTTCCGTATCCATGGTTGAAGAAAGCAATGTACAACTGGCCAAAGAGAATAATTTCATTTCTACAGAACGCTTCAAAAAGCTTCAAAGCAATTCAATTGAATTGAGACAGGCACAACTGAGCCTGATTGAAGCACAGGATCGTTATATAAATGCCCAATACAGGGCTCAAATAGCGGCAACTGCAATTCGATATATTACGGGAGAAATAAGCAAGCAATAGGGCTTATTTGCCCAAATGATAATGCTTGAACGCCATGGGCAAGAGGTCTGATGGAGTTTCAATTTCAAATACCTCCCCTGCTGACCCGGTCAGCAACAACCGCATTGGTACATTAAACCTTGATTCAAATTCAACCAGGGCCTGTCTGCACATGCCACAGGGAGCTATGGGTTCTGAAGTATCCACTGTATCGCTCTGGTAAGTGATGGCCATGGTTTCAATGGGAAGACCCGGGGATATAGAAGAAACTGCAGCCAGCAATACCCTTTCTGCACAGATACCAATGGGATAAGAGGCATTCTCTTGGTTGGTCCCCATCACCAGCTTATCATCCGGCATGCGGGCAACCGCACCAACCCTGAAGCCTGAGTATGGGGCATAAGCAGTAGCAGCCACTTCCCTGGCCCGAAGCACAAGGTCGTTGTCTGCATCGCTCAACGCTGATGCATTGGCATGCACTTTAAAACTGATGTTGATGTTTCTGGTGTCCATAGGATTGGTTGTAGGTGTTTATTTGATGGATTTGAAAATCCTGTTCCATCTTGGACCATTCTGCCAGCTGAACCAGATCATGGAAGCCTTGCCCACTACATGGTCTTCTGGCACAAAACCCCAGAACCTTGAATCCTGTGAGTTGTGTCTGTTATCTCCCATCATCCAGTAATAATTCATTTTAAATGTGTAGGATGTAGAAGCTTTTCCATTGATCAATACCTTTCCATCACGCTCTTCCCAATCATTGTTCTCATACACAGCAATAACCCTTTTGTAGAGGGCAATATTTCTCTGGTTGAGCTCAACTGACTTTCCTTTTTGGGGAACCCATAATGGGCCAAAATTGTCTTCGCTCCATTTGAATTGTGCAGTATCGTAAGGGAAAGTATTGCCAAAACCACTTGTATTCAGGTCTGGCATGATGGAGTCTTTTACTACAAATGAAAAAGATTCAACCTGTTTCAATTGCGAGGGAGTGAGTGTCAAGCGGTAGGTATTGGGTTTGTCCTGCATTTGCAAGAGATCACGCTGTTCAGGGTCTTGTGGATCAATGTTCAATTCATTTTTGATGAACTCATCAGAGAAAAATCCATTGCCATTCAGGGTAACATAGTAAGGCATTTCAGAAGCAGGCGGTATAGGATTAATGGTATTGGATACATACAAGGTGCCGTTTCTGATGAACAATGTATCGCCCGCAATGGCTACACAACGCTTGATGAAATTTTCCCTTTTGTCAACTGGTCTTGAAATGATGTCATCGCGTTCGGCAAACAACATATCCCTCGTACCGCCCCTGGATTCGTAGGCGCGGAGATAATCATAATAATTGATCTCAGACTGGAATTCACGGATGACCGTATCCCCAACAGGATAGTTGAATACAACAACATCATTCCTTTCAATCGGCTTTGCAAAAAAGCGGTTGTAGGGAAGTGTGATCCATTCAAGGTATGATTTTGACGTGCCGATGGGAAGGGTATGGTGAACAAAAGGAAAGGCAATGGGTGTATTGGGTATCCTTGGCCCGTAGCTTGTTTTGCTGACAAACAGAAAGTCGTTGACCAACAAGGTCTTTTCCATTGAGCCGGTTGGAATAACATAGGCTTCAAAAACAAAAGTGCGGATAATGGTAGCGGCAACGATGGCAAAAACGGCAGCATCGATCCATTCTCTTGTGGCTGATTTTTGATAATTCTTTACAACTGGGATACCAGCATACCGCTCATTTTTGGAAAACCCCAAGTAAGGAAAATAAACAAAGGGAATGAATGCTGTTGCGGCATGGTGCAACACAGAAAATCTGCCGAAATGCTCAACAAATTTGATGCAGAGCCAGATGGTCACAAATTGTCCGGCGATGGGAATGAGCTGAAAGAAAAACCATTGGGTTTTTAGCTCCATTTTTTTCACCAGCAGCCATGTATTGTAAAAAGGGACAAGCGCTTTCCAGCCATCGAGTCCGGCTTTTTTAAACATCCCATAAAGACCTGCATGAAATCCTGCTGTTGCAACGATAAAAATCAACCAACCTGTACCCATTGTATTATGCTTTACGTGTTCAAATGTAGCATAAAACAAGGATTTAAAAACGATGGAATGTCAACTGGTTGTACTTTAACATGGATGGCATGCTGAAAGGATATATATTTTTTCAGCCATCATCAAAACAGGTTATATGGAAGAAATGGCAGAAACCTTGCGGGATGATTTTATGATCACATCTTTGACTGTTGCATCCATACCGAGATGGGAAATATCAACACTATCGCAAGCAGCATCGACTGATTCTGTACAAAACCTCATGGCTGTCCAAACATGATCAATCACTACCTCATCAATTTTTGTAAATCCAGTTGCATGAAGGCATTCCCAATTGCAATCCCGGTTGAGATCACTGACAATTTTAGAAGTTGGTTTAGGATAGGCAATCCACAGTTTTCCTTTTGAACGCAAGGCAGGAATAACATCTTTGAGAATCTCGGAGAGTTGATTGTAGTTTAATGCAAAAACCAAAGCAAAATCAATCTTTCGGCTTTTGAGCAGTGGCGTTAGGTTTTTTGCAAAGGATAGTTTGGTAAAAAACTTTTCCAATGTGGAAGGAATTCCTTGAACAAGAACGTTCTTTTCCTCACAAAGCTCAAGCCTGTCAAAAATATTGATTAGCATTTGTTGGAAGTTTTGGTTTGGGTTGACAAAATTAACATTTTTTCCACATATTTAGTGCTTCTTTAAAAAAAATTAAAGGCTTTGTAGAAAGAAGAAGAAGAAATCTTAAAAATCCTGACCGTTTCGCCTTGCCTTTCTCTTGTCGCGGTTTTTGAAAATAGGGACTTTGCTTTCGCTGCCAGAGAGTAGCCTGCTGATGTTTTTCTGGTGCGTGAGGATAACAAGCAGGGCAACGGCGATGGCAAAAATCCTGTAGGCGATATTGTCTACATTGAAAATGATCAAAATGAATACAGGGAAAGCCATGCTCGCCATGATGGAACTCAGCGAAACAAAACGGGTTAGGTAAAGGACTGCGAGAAAAATGGTCACGCAGCTCAACGCTGTAAGGGGTGAAATGGCAATGATCAGTCCAAAGAGGGTGGCTACTCCTTTGCCTCCCCTGAAATCTGCCCATACGGGAAAAATGTGACCAATCACTGCGGCAAGACCCAAACCAATCTGAAAATTGGTCCTTTCAAATTCATTGGTCATATAATAGGGCAAAAGCAATGCAAGCTTAACAGCAACCAAACCTTTGAGCATATCAAGGATCATGACAATGCTACCCCATTTTGACCCGAGCACCCTAAAAGTATTGGTGGCACCGGCATTGCCACTGCCATAATCCCTGATATCAATATTGAATTGGGATTTGCTGATGATGACCGATGTTGGGATAGACCCAATCATGTATGCCAATATGATCAATAAAATTTCGTTCATTTAATGTTTTTGGCTTTAGGGGGATTACAAATTTAATGAAAAATTGATACACCGCCCTTTTTGAGGTGTTAAAACTCCTTTTTAAAGGCCATTGCAATCCATCCATTGTCTGTGTAAAGGTTGATCGGCTTGCCAAACAATGGGGTAAATACCGCTTCAATATCCGCCTGATCATTGGCCAATAAACCACTGATCAACAGAAACCCATCAGGCTTCAACAATTGGTCCATGGATGCAGCATGTGATAATAACACGTGTTTATTAATGTTGGCCAGGAGGATATCACATGGGCGAACCTCATCAAGGTTCTCTGCAAGCGCAACATTGATGTTGGTGGCAGCATTCAACTGTATGTTTTCATTGACATTGGAAATGCTCCAATGGTCATTGTCGATGGCTTCAATGGATAAGGCTCCAAGCCTATCCGCAAGTATGGCCAGAATCCCTGTGCCTGTTCCAAAATCAAGCACTTCCTTACCCATGAAATCCAGCTCAAGCATGCCCAGCATCATCATTCGGGTGGTGGCGTGATGGCCTGTACCAAAACTCATTTTGGGCGTGATGAGGATTTCATATTCAAACCCTTCTAATGGAGGATGAAAATGAGCCCTGACATGAATTTTGCCAGGAAGGATGACAGGATCGAAATTGGATTCCCAACTGGAATTCCAGTTCTCCTCTTTCAATTCCGCATTGGTGTAGGTTATGCCCATCTCAGCACAGATTGCATCCAAGGCAGATAGATCCACCTGCCCTGATGTTGCATAGGCTTTTAAACCCGTCGGCGTTTCTTCCATCCCTGAAAAACCCAAATCAGGCAACCGTGCCACCAATACATCACTTGTCTCAGGACTGATCTCGTTAAAATGAATTTCCAGGTATGTTATCATGAAAAAAGCCGGCTAAAAGCCGGCTGTTTAAATATTAGTTGGAGGATTGTTCACCACCTTGCTGATTAAAATCAGGTTTAGGCATCAACACTTTCCTGCTCAATTTGAATTTACCTGTCTTCTGGTCAACACCGATTAATTTAACCCTTACCATATCCCCTTCGGTCAGGATACCATCCAATGTTTCAAGGCGTTTCCAGCTCACCTCACTGATGTGAAGCAATCCTTGTTTACCAGGCATGAACTCTACAAAGGCACCATAAGGCATCACAGACTTGACTTTGGATTCGTACTCATCACCAACCTCAGGCATGGCAACAATACTTTTGATCCAGGCTACTGCCCTGTCCAGGCTTTCTTTGGCCGGGCTGAACACGCTTACTTCGCCCTGGTTGCCTACTTCCTCAATGTTGATGGTGGCTCCAGTTTCGCGCTGGATTTCCTGGATGATTTTCCCTTGTGGTCCGATCACTGCACCAATGAATTCCTTATCAATGAACAACTTCTGCATTCTTGGGGCATGTGGTTTCACCTCAGGCCTGAAAGAAGGCATACAATCATACATTTGGTCAAGGATGTGGAGACGACCATGTCTTGCCTGCTCGAGTGCAGCCATCATGGTTTCCATGCTCAAACCATCAATTTTGATATCCATCTGGATACCGCAGATACCATCACGGGTACCGGTAACCTTAAAGTCCATGTCACCAAGATGATCTTCATCACCGAGGATGTCTGTAAGGATTGCATATTTGCCATCAGTAGCCCTGGTGATCAATCCCATCGCAACACCACTTACGTGTTTTGGAATGGGAACACCTGCATCCATCAAGGCCAGAGAACCGGCACAAACCGTTGCCATGGAAGACGAACCGTTTGATTCAAGAATATCAGAAACAACACGCACGGTATAGGCATAATCATTACCGGGCATCATTTGTTTGAGGGAACGAAGGGCAAGGTTTCCGTGACCCACTTCTCTCCTTCCAGGACCTCTCATGGGCTTTACTTCGCCTGTAGAGAATGGAGGGAAATTATAATGGAGGATGAACTTGCTATAATCAGATTTTGCAGCACTCTCTACCAACAATTCGTCCAGTGGTGTACCGAAAGTGATGGTGGTGAGGGATTGTGTTTCTCCACGGGTGAACAAAGCTGAACCATGTGGGGTAGGCAATACATCGATTTCCATGTCCAAAGGACGCACCTGGTCAAGGGAACGGCCATCAAGCCTGATCCTGTCGTCAAGGATCATGTTGCGGACAACATCCCACTTGAGGTCTTCGTAATATTTTTTAGCAAGTTTGACATGCTCAGCTGTTGCTTCTGCACCAAGGATGGCGACGACTTCTTTTTTCAACTCGTCGTAGGCCTTGCTCCTGTCGTATTTGCTGCTACCCGCTTTTGAAATGCTATATACCCTTTCGGTAGCAAAATCATTGACTTTTTGTTGAATTTCATCGTTGGTGACAGGTTTGGTGTAATCACGCTTTCCTTCTACACCTGCTTTTTCCCTGAGTTCTTCCTGGGCAAGGATTTGAACTCGGATGGCATCATGGGCAATTTCTAATGCCTTGACAACATCTGCTTCTACACACTCTTTGGATTCACCTTCAACCATCATCAGGTTCTTTGCAGTGGCGCCAATCATGAAATCCATGTCTGCCGATGCAAGCTCTGTTCTGCTTGGGTTAACAATGAAAGCACCATTTACCCTGGCAACACGTACTTCAGAAATCACCTCTTTGATGGGAATGTTGGACACTGCAAGGGCTGCAGAAGCAGCAAGACAGGCCAAAGAATCTGGCATCACTTCTGGATCCGATGAAATAAGGCTTACCAATACCTGAACATCACAAAGATAATCTTCAGGGAAAAGCGGGCGAAGTGCCCTATCGATCAAACGGCTGATCAGGATTTCAGAATCTGTGATACGGCCTTCACGCTTGAAGAAAGATCCGGGGATTCTTCCTGCAGAAGCGAATTTCTCTTGATAATCCACAGAAAGGGGGAAGAAGTCCTGTCCTTCGCGTGCTTCTTTATTGGCACAAACTGTTGCCAGAATGATGCAATTTCCTTGTCTTACAGTAACTGAACCATCGGCCTGACGGGCAAGCCTTCCGGTTTCTATTGTAACAATTCGACCGTTACCAAGGTCGAAGCTTGATTGAAATGGTTGTTGTAGCATGATAATGTTTTGGGAGTGTTCCAAAAGCAATATTCCCAACAGAATATGTTGGGAATAGTACAATTCAGTTATATTATTTTCTTAACCCTAATTTCTCAAGGAGGGCGCGGTATCCTAACAGATTGGTTCTGCTCAAGTAGATCAGCAATCTTTTACGGCGACCAACTTTGGTCATCAGCCCTCTGTTAGAAGAGAAATCTTTCTTGTTGACTTTAAGGTGCTTTGAAATCTCATTGATTTCTTCTGTAAGCAAAGCAATTTGTCCTTCGATAGATCCGGTATTTTTTGGGTTGCCACCGAATTCAGCAACGATAGAAGACTTTTTTTCTTTTGTTACGCTTGACATCTCAGTTTATTTTAATTCATCTTTAATTTTGCCGGGAAAATTGGCTGCGAAGGTAGTG
>CAILKQ010000146.1 GCA_903834825.1 uncultured bacterium
CTGCCCACGCTGGACAAGAGCACAGTCATTGACCTGAAATTGGCAGGAAATAAGGAAAATGAACTTTATCGGCTGTTATTGCTGGCCCAATGCAACGCCTTGCATACATCGATGCCTTTCTTGTTTGAAGAAATCAATGATGAAACAGAATTGTTGTTGCCGGAAGGCCTATTGAATTCAGATTCCCTGATTCGGAAGCTGGTGGATGGAATTGCTGAGGAAGATTGGGAAAAGGTTGAAATCATTGGTTGGTTGTACCAGTACTACATCTCTGAAAAAAAGGATGAAGTCATTGGTAGTGTTGTGGCAAGCGAGGACATTCCTGCGGCTACACAGCTTTTCACGCCCAACTGGATTGTTCGTTATCTGGTCCAAAACACTTTGGGACGCAAGTGGCTGGCAACCTATCCAGAATCGTCCATTCGTGGGCAAATGGAGTTTTACATTGAACCGGCAGAGCAGGAACCAGATGTTCAAGCAAAGCTGAAGGAAATTACTCCTGAAAGCCTGAACCCAGAGGAAATCACTTTTCTAGACCCAGCCTGTGGTTCAGGGCACATCTTGGTCGAAGCTTATGATCTGTTCAAAGCGATTTATCAAGAGCGTGGATACAGGACCAAGGATATTCCGGCCCTGATTTTGCAAAAGAATCTGTTTGGATTTGAGATTGATGATCGTGCTGCCCAATTGGCAATGTTTGCCTTGCTAATGAAGGCAAGGGAGGATGACCGCAGGATATTGGATACCAAAGTTCAGCCCAACATGGTTTGTTTTGTTGAAAGCAAGGGTTTGAATCCTGCTGACTTGGCAATTGCAATCAATCAGGATGCAGGTGGGAGTAGTTCAGGAGTGGTTTCTCGGTTCGACATTGGTGAACTGGTGGAATTGTTTGAACATGCTAAGACATTTGGGGCTTTGATTCAGGTGTCTCCTTCACTTGGGAATAAGCTGGAGACAATTGAAGCCAGATTGAATTTGATTAAAAAAAATGATGCATTTTCTTGGCGATCTTTGAGGTATTTTCCTGCATTGGTGGAGCAGTCTAAGTATTTGAATTCACAATATGATGTGGTGGTTGCAAATCCACCGTATATGGGTAGCAAATACTTTGCTCCAATTTTAAAAGCATTCTTAAAAAATAAATATTTAGGTTATGAAAAAGACCTGTTTTCTTCTTTTATTTCAAGAATTATTGATTTCAGTAATAACTTTCACTATTTCGGAATTTGCACATCATTTACTTGGATGTTTATATCCTCATTCAAACTTCTTCGGGATAAAGTTATTGATGGTGCCAGCCTTCTTAGCCTAGTACAACTTGAATATGATGGATACGAAGAAGCGAGGGCTCATCTCTGTGCTTTTACTGGAATGTCTGGTTCTATACCGGAATACAAATCTAGCTTTATAAGGCTGGCGGATTTTTATGGAGCGCATCTTCAAGGCCCAAAAACACTTGAAGCCATTCAAAACAAACAATGTGGTTGGTTTTTTGAGGCAAAGCCTTCGGATTTCAAAAAGATTCCGGGGAGCCCGATTGCGTATTGGTTGCAGAATGATCTTATTAATAGTTTCAAGTTGAATCAAACATTGGGCGAAGTTATTCCAGTAAAAATTGGCATGAGAACTGGAGATAATAATAGATTTTTAAGAAG
>CAILKQ010000147.1 GCA_903834825.1 uncultured bacterium
AGACATTGCAACAAGGGTAAAGAAAATTATTGTTGACAAACTTGGTGTTGATGAGAACGAAGTTACACCTGAGGCTTCTTTTACGAATGATCTCGGAGCAGATTCTCTGGACACAGTTGAACTGATCATGGAATTCGAAAAGGAATTCAATATTTCCATTCCTGATGAACAAGCTGAGACCATTACAACTGTAGGTCAAGCGGTAACTTATCTGGAAGAGCACGCAAAGTAATAGGTACTGCCTCATTATTATTGTTATTTATGGAATTGAAAAGAGTAGTTATCACCGGACTTGGTGCCATCACCCCTATTGGGAATACCGTACAGGATTACTGGAATGGTTTGTTGGGAGGTGTATCTGGGGCAGACCGCATAACACTCTTCGATGCTTCTAAATTCAAAACACAATTTGCCTGTGAGGTAAAGGGATTTGATCCAGTTGCCTATCTCGACAGAAAAGAGGCAAGGAAGGTTGATCGTTTTACCCAATTGGCTATTGTATCCAGTGATGAGGCCATCAAAAACGCCGGAATTACAAAAGACAATGTCAATCCAGACAGAACGGGTGTTATCTTTTCCAGTGGAATAGGCGGTCTGCTTACTTTTCAGGAAGAAGTAATGGCCTATGCCAAAGGAGATGGAACGCCAAGGTTCAATCCTTTTTTCATTCCTAAAATGATCCTTGATATTGCCGCTGGGCAAATTTCGATGCGCCATGGCTTCAGGGGGCCCAATTTTGCCGTTGTCAGTGCCTGTGCCTCTTCAACCCATGCCCTTATCGAGGCCTTTCATTATATCAAGCTTGGAAAAGCAGATGTAATGGTTGCCGGTGGTTCTGAGGCCGTTGTTTGCGATGCCGGTGTAGCGGGCTTCAATGCCATGAAAGCACTCAGCGAACGCAATGATGATCCCAAGACCGCTTCAAGGCCATTTGATAAAGACAGGGATGGATTTGTGATGGGAGAAGGAAGTGGAGCCGTTATACTCGAGGAGTTGGAACATGCCATCCGCCGTGGTGCCACCATTTATGCCGAAATTGCCGGTGCAGGCGCCACTGCCGATGCTTACCATATCACAGCCCCTCACCCTGAAGGACTGGGTGCACTCAATGTAATGAGGGCATCTTTGGAAGAAGCGGGAATGAAACCCGAAGACATTGACTACATCAACGTACATGGAACATCAACGCCGCTTGGAGACATTGCTGAAACAAAGGCAATCCTGGGCGTTTTTGGAGACCATGCCTATAACCTCAGCATCAGCTCAACTAAATCCATGACAGGGCATCTGTTGGGTGCCGCAGGCGCCGTTGAGGCCATTGCCTGCATCAATTCAGTTATTCACGATATCGTTCCGCCAACCATCAATCACTTTACTGATGATGATGGTTTGGATCCTAAACTCGACTTCACTTTCTGGAAGCCAAAACAAAGAACCGTAAGGGCTGCGCTGAGCAATACATTTGGTTTTGGCGGACACAATGCATCTATCATTGTAAAGAAGTATCTTTAATGTCGTCAACCTTTCAGCATGATTGTGGGAGGGCCACAAACGCATGAACAGATAAACATCCTCGGTTGCTTTACAGGTTATATTATATTTTTAGTAGCGGAAAAAAAAGGCATTTTCTCAACCAGCTTTGCAACCTGCTTGGTTTTGTTCCGGGCAAGGCAAGCCTTTATATTGTTGCTTTCTCTCACCGTTCAGTAAAGGAAAGAACTTCAGAAAACAACGAAAGGTTGGAATACCTGGGAGATGCCATTCTGGGAGGAATTGTTGCAGACTATCTGTTTATGAAATATCCCTACAAAGGGGAAGGCTTTCTTACCGAGATGAGAAGCAAGATGGTAAACCGGCAGATGTTGAATGATATCGCGATTAAGATGGGGCTGAAAAAAATCACTTCTTTCAATAAACACGACAATTCCCTCAAGTCCAGCCAGATTTTTGGGAATGCCCTTGAAGCACTTGTTGGTGCTGTTTATATCGATAAAGGATACCGAAAAACCAAGGCCTGGGTCATCAAAAAAATAATCATCCCCCATCTTTTCATGGAAGAACTTGAAAATGTTGAGATCAACCAGAAAAACAAATTGTACAGCTGGGCCAACAAGGGTGGGAAAATGCTCGAATTTGAAACACTGGAAGAGCGCCTGGAAAGCGGAAGGCGTCTGTTCAGGGTAGGGGCAGTTGTTGACGGCGAAGTGATTGCCGAGGGCAAGGCTTTCAATAAAAAAGATGCCAGCCAGATTGCCGCACAAAATGCAGTGGATAAGTTGAATTTGGCCTAACCATCATCATCGCCTGCTTCAGGAGTTTTTTAGCTGCTTATTCCACTTCAATTTCCTGACAAAGTTCTATCAGGATGCCATTGGTGCTTTTTGGATGAAGAAAGCAGATCAGTTTGTTGTCTGCACCCTTTTTGGGAACTTCATTGATGAATGCAAATCCCTCTGCTTTGAGGCGCAGGATTTCGCTGGTAAGGTCCTGAACCGCAAAGGCAACATGGTGCATCCCTTCCCCTTTTTTATGGATGAACTTGGCAATCACACCATCTTCTGTAAGGCTTTCCAGCAGTTCTACCTTGCTTTCTCCTGTTTTGAAAAAAGCTGTTTTGACGTTCTCTGTTGCTACCGTTTCTGTCTTGTAGCAGGGGGTTCCCAGTAATTTTTCAAACAGGGGGATGGCATTGGAAAGGGAGCTGACGGCAAATGCGATATGTTCAATTTTGTTCATGGAATGGGATGGGTGTTGGCTAAAAGTACAATTCATTTGTCAAATCTGCTGAAATCC
>CAILKQ010000148.1 GCA_903834825.1 uncultured bacterium
ACCTCTTGTGCACCCCCGTAAATTACACCAGGTACCAGGTCTTGAGAGCGCAACCGGCGGGTGGCTGTTTTGCCAGTTTCGGTCCTCAATTGTCCTTCGATTGTAATCGTCTTCATTGTATTGTGTTTAAAAAATGACTGCGTTGTGAGCCTTATTTATTCTTCAGCTGTGAATGAATAAATAAGTTGGTTATGCTCTTGTTTTCATAGGCGTTCTTGATGGCAGATGCAAACAAGGATGAAACACTCAATACCTTCAACTTGGATGATGTTCCACGCAAAGGTATTGTATCACAGACCACGAGCTCTTCCAGCACACTGCTATCAATATTGGCATAGGCATTACCGCTCAACACTGGATGTGTACACAAGGCTCTCACACTTCTTGCCCCCTTGTCTTTCAACAACTTGGCCGCTTTGGTAAGCGTTCCGGCCGTGTCACAGATGTCGTCAATCAACACCACATCCCTGTTCGCCACTTCCCCTATCACTACCATGCTTGCGATCTCATTTGCACGCTTTCTGTGCTTGTCACAGATGACCATTTCGACGTTGAAATAGCTTGCCATCTCACGAATCCTATTGGCACTTCCCACGTCGGGGGCGGCAAAGGTAAGGTTTTCAAGCTGAAGATCACGTATGTAAGGGATAAAAATTGCTGAGCTGTCGAGGTGATCAACCGGGATATCAAAGTACCCCTGTATCTGTGGCGCATGCAAATCCATGGTAATGACCCGGTCGGCTCCGGCTGCCGTGAGGATGTTGGCGACCAATTTTGATCCGATGGCCACCCTTGGTTTATCCTTGCGGTCCTGCCGTGCATACCCATAATATGGCATAACGGCGATGATCTTATACGCAGAAGCGCGCTTCGCTGCATCGATCATTAACAGCAATTCCAGGAGATTATCCCCCGGTGCAAACGTGCTTTGCACGAGGAAAACATAATCACCTCGTATACTTTCGAGGAAAATTGGCTGGATTTCGCCGTCGCTGAACTTCTGGATGCTGATTTTACCTAGCGTGCCGCCATTGGCAGCTGCGATCTTTTCGGCCAGGTATTCAGAACTTGTTCCGGAAAAAATTTTACAAGATGGTCCAACACGTTGCATAAATAAAATTATAACGCGAATATAACAAAATGATTACAGCCTTTGGGCTATGATAAAGAGATGTTAGAGGATTGTGGAAAATGATAAAATTAAAAAAATGAAACAAATCAAACATTGGCCCAGTGAAGACCGACCAAGAGAGAAATTAAGGAACAAAGGAGCATCACACTTGACGGAAACTGAATTGCTGACCATCCTGATCCAGAACGGTACGAAAGAAAAATCTGCCATGGAGCTGGCACAGGAACTGGTTGACAGGAGTGGCAACAGGCTTGCCGACCTGGCCAGAATGTCAACCCGGGAACTGATGAAAACCAAGGGAATCGGCATGGCGAAAGCGGTAGCCATTCAGGCTGCAATGGAGCTGGGAAGGAGACGAATGGGTGCTGAAAACCTGAAATCAACCGTTGTCACAGGCAGTGCATCCGTAGCAAAGTACCTTCAGGCAAAGCTGATGGATCTTCCGCACGAGGTCTTTGCCGTTCTTTTTTTAAACAGGGCGAACAGGATCAGGCATTTTGAAATCATCAGTTCTGGCGGAATGACGGGGACCGTTGCAGACCCCAGGATTATCCTGAAAAAAGCCCTGGAAGAGGATGCCGTAAGCATCATCCTTTGCCACAACCACCCTTCTGGTAACCTCAGGCCTTCGAGGGCAGATGAGGAACTGACCAGCAAGATCCGGCATGCAGCCAAGTATTTTGACATCCAGGTACTGGATCATATCATTGTGAGCACTGATGGGTATTATAGCTTTGCGGATGAAGGGGCGTTGTGAAAGAAGGTTGAAGGGGTTGAGGGGGTTGAGGGGGTTGAAGGTTCGTTTATAATGTTGTAGTAACTTGTGGAACAATTCAACAGCCTTTACCTAAACCCATCAAAACATATGTATTCCGAAAATATTTCAGCACAGATCTTCATCGACAACAGAAAACGTTTTGTTGCGCAGATGGAGAAAAATAGCATCGCTATTTTCAACAGCAATGATGAGATTCCCAGCAATGGAGATGCCTTGTATCCTTTCAAGCAGAATACAGACCTCTACTGGCTTACAGGCATCAAGCAGGAAGATACCATGCTGATCCTTTTCCCAGGAAATCCTGACAAAAAATACAGCGAAGTGCTGGTGCTGGTAAAGCCCAATGAACTGAAGGAAAAATGGGATGGAAAAAGGCACCGTGCACCTGAGGCAACTGCGCTTTCCGGCATTCAAACCATCGTTTGGCTGGACAGCCTGGATGGTCTGCTCCAGCCCATGATTCACCTGGCAGACCATGTCTACCTGAATACCAATGAAAATGATAGAAAGGCCAGTCTGCTGGCTGTACGCGACTACCGATTTGCACAGGAAATGCGCAACCGTTATCCCTTGCACAACTTCAAAAGGGCCGCAAAGATCATGCGCAACCTGAGGGCCATCAAATCACCCCTTGAAGTGGAAGTGCTGCAGCAGGCCATTGACATCACAGAAAAAACATTCAGGAGGTTGTTGAAGTTCATCAAGCCCGGCATTTGGGAGAACCAGATCGAGGCCGAAATTTACCACGAGTTCTTGTCCAACCGTTCTACAGGACCAGCCTATACGTCTATCCTTGCCAGCGGTGACAGGGCGCGCACCCTTCATTATATTGCCAACAACCAGCAATGCAAGGATGGAGAATTGGTATTGATGGATTTTGGCGCTGAGTTTGGAGGATATTGCGCTGACCTTACCAGGACGGTGCCTGTGAATGGGAAATTTACTAAAAGACAAAAAGAGGTGTACAATGCCTGCCTGCATTTGCATAATTATGCCAAAAGCCTTTTGAAACCTGGTATCACGATTTTGAAATACACGGACATGGTTGGTGATGAGGCCAGCAAGACTTTCTTGAAAATCGGCCTGATCAGCAAGGCTGATGTCAAGAATGAATCACCAGACAACCGTGCCTACAGAAAATACCTTTACCATGGTATCTCTCACCATTTGGGCATTGACGTTCATGATCTTGGCACCAAAACAGAACCCATCAAGGCTGGGATGGTGTTTACCGTTGAACCAGGCATCTACATTGAGGAAGAGCAGATGGGCGTGAGGATTGAAAACAATATCTGGATCACCAAAACAGGTAACAAAGACCTCTTCAAAAATATCCCCATCAAGGCTGAGGAAATTGAAAGTTTGATGAAAGGAAAATAAAAAAATCAAGCATCCTTGCAGTCCAAACTTTACCAACCCAACAACCAGCATGAAACAAATACCCAATATTTTCACCCTGCTGAACCTCGTTGCAGGGTTCATTGCCATCATTCTCACCTTACAGACTGGAGAAACCATCCTCAACCTGCAAGGTGGGGAATGGAAAATATACCTGCCTGAGAAAATTTGGTGGGCATCCATTTTTTTAGGGCTGGCTGCTGTGATTGACTTTCTGGATGGTTTTGTTGCAAGGCTTTTTAAGGCCACTTCGGAAATGGGAAAACAGCTGGACTCGCTGGCGGATGTGGTTTCTTTTGGTGTGGCGCCGGGCCTGATCCTGTTTCAATTGTTGCGCATCTCGTTTGCCCAACAACCTGATGGACTGGAAACACCCGTTTACTGGCTGATGCCTTGTATCCTCTTTCCCATGGCTGCCGCCTGGAGACTGGCAAGGTTCAACCTTGACACCACGCAGAGAAACCATTTCGAAGGCCTTCCAACGCCGGCGGCTGGACTATTGGTGGCTTCATTTCCACTCTTGCTTTTGTACAACCCGTTGGGCATCCAACCCATTTTGCTCAACCAATGGGTGCTCTATACGATTTGCCTGGCCATCCCCTGGTTGATGGTGTCAAAGCTGACCTTACTCAACCTGAAATTCAAATCCTTTTCCTTCACTGACAACAAATCAAGGTATATCCTGTTGGCCGTTTCAGCTGTATGCATTGCCTTGTTGGGATGGCTTTCCATTCCTGCCATTTTCATCACCTATATTCTAGTATCTTTGCTTTTCAAAAATCAGATCAAATGACCTATACTGTTGCGATCAATGTAATGCCCCTGAAAGACCTGCTGGATCCTCAAGGAAAAGCTGTTTTGGGTGGCTTGCACAATCTCGGATTGAATAATGTACAAGATGTGAGAATTGGGAAAAGGATCACTTTGCAGCTAGAGGCAGCAGACGAGGCTTCTGCAATCCAACTTGCTGAGGAAGCAGCGACTAAACTACTGGCCAACCAGGTGATGGAGCATTTTGAGATCAGCGTTCTTTAGGCACCGGTTACGCCGCACCACAATAAAAGACCCTTATGCTGTATATCGTTCCCACTCCGATAGGCAATCTTGCAGACATGACCTATCGGGCAGTCACTGTGCTGAATGAGGTGGATACGATCCTTGCAGAAGACACCCGCACTTCAGGTGTCTTGCTCAAACATTATGGCATCAGCAAGCCCCTGTTTTCGTATCACCAGCACAACGAGCACAAAATCACTGAGCGTATTATTCAGGAAATCCAAGCCGGCAAAACCATGGCCCTCATCACAGATGCAGGCACACCTGGCATTTCCGATCCGGCATTTTTTTTGGTCAGGGAGTGTATTAACAATGACATCAAAGTTGAGTGCCTGCCAGGTGCAACGGCTTTTGTTCCCGCATTGGTGAACAGCGGATTGCCCACAGACAGTTTTTGTTTTGAGGGATTTCTACCGCTCAAAAAAGGACGCCATACCCTGCTTACGGCATTGGCCAATGAAACAAGGACAATTGTGCTTTATGAATCTCCGGTCAGGCTTGTTAAATCGCTGAAGCAATTGGGAGAATATTTTGGGGAAGACCGCCAATGCTCAGTGTCAAGAGAGCTCAGTAAAAAATTTGAAGAAAACTTCAGGGGCAATATCAAGGAAGTTCATGACCATTTTGATGCAAAAGGAGTAAGGGGTGAAATCGTTATTGTCATTGCTGGCAAGGCCGTCTCAAAGAAGTCAAAAAAATCAAGCACAGAGGATCCTGAACCTGAAGAGTGGATGGACGAATCTGATGAAGCCTAGCCCAAAGTCTTCATCGACAGTTACTTCGCTGTCATGAACTTCCACACCACATCCTCCTTATAGGAAAAAACCTTGTCTGTGGATCTCCGAATCATGTTTCCTTTCAGTTCTCCTTTTTCATTTTTTGTTACAACCAATTGTGTTTTAGAATGCATCCCTTTTTCATAGTCAAAAGAAATGCCATCATCATCATAAAGTTCAATACTAGCGGGTATCTTGCCATAGTGCCTGATTTCCAAAGCCAACTTTTCACCGGGAGCAGGAGCATGAAAATGGGGCGGCACCATGGGTATGATTCCTCCATCACGAACAAACAAAGGAATTTTTTCCAGTGATGCAGTGATGACCAATGGCTGATTTTCACCTACAAAATCTCCGGTATAGAAATCATACCATTTTCCTTCAGGAAAATAAACGGTTCTGGTCTTTTCACCTGCAAACATGGGTGCCACGATGATCTGATCGCCCATCATGTACTGATCTTTGGTAGAAAACCTAAAGCCTTCCACCAATTGCATGGCCCGAAACGGCGGCTTGCCTTCAAAATGGTATTGGGCAAAACAATTATAGATATAGGGCAGCAGTTGCATCCTCAACTGGGCCACATCTTGCACAGCTTTTTCTACTTCAGGAAAAGACCAGGGCTTGGTGCCATCTGCCCATGCATTCAACATGGCCATCGGAGAGAAACATACTGACTGAATTCTCCTGACCCACTCCTCAGCAGTCTTTGAAGCCCGGACCTCAGGCGTCCACAATACCCCAATAAAACTGCTGTTGACCAAGGCCGTGATAAAATCCTTGTGGTCGTAATAATCATTGTAAATGACATAAGGCATTCCGCTGCTACCGGCATTAGAAGCCCTTGTCAATCCGAAGGTTCGCTTGTTCATTTCCTTGAACCAACCTGCCGTCATCTGCTGCATTTTCAATCCATAGACCTGGCGCATTTGCTCAGCAGAAAAACCAGAGGGAAAACTGGCAACATCGGGCCAAAGCCAACTGTCGTATCCATCTGTCTCATCCATTTTATATCCACTTACACCCAACTGCAGGTGTTGCTTTAAAAAATGCTCCTTCAGGATTTGCTGGGTTTTGGGTATTGTTATATCGGGGACAATACCATTCCATACGGTATGAGAGCCAGACAAGGGTTTAAGTTTTGGATAGAGTGTACCCACTGGTGAAACATAAGGATTGAGCCAAAGATTGGCACGAATTCCCTGAATTGACAGGGAATCGATAAAAGCCTGAGGAGTAGGAAATCTTGTCTTATCCCATTCAAAGGTACAGGGATAGGCCATGCTCTGCCATCCAGGTTCAACCCCAATAAAATCAAGTGGGAAGGCATGCTCCTTGAACTGCTGCACCTCCTTTAAAATATCTGATTGAGAATACAATGTCGGTACACGTTGCGTAAAGCCAAGGCCCCATTTGGGCGGCAGGTAGCCACCACCATTCATGAGGTTGTAACGCTGAACAACCTGCATTGGGGTTGGGCCCTCAAACACATAAATGCTTACCCCATCTGCAGGGACCAATATTTCTACTGCATCGGAATAGGGACGGGCACTCCATTTCTTGTTGGTATTTCGGTCCATCAATTCAGGCGGATTTTTAGCATCAGTACGTACCCCTGTGCCAGCATAAACAGTGATGTACCGGGCAGCATCTATCAACACGCCATATCCGTTGGAAGAAACATAGAAGGGAACGGGTGCATGTGTGCGACCGTTATCTTCCCCATTGTAATGATCAACGTGCAGGTTGAAAATTTTTCCTCTTTGATTGACATTTTTAAAATTCAGCCCCAAGCCATAAAGCTGCTCCCCTTTTCCCAAAGGAAAACGGAGATAGGTCTTGTGGTCAACCACAGACATGCTGATCTCCCCCTGGGGCAATGGGAAACTACCCCTGGGCAATTTTGACATCGCCTCAAGATTGGGCGTGGCATCTGCAATAGAAAGCAAGGTCATGGCATCAGGTTTACCTATCACGGCTTTCCATATTCCAGGATGAATCATTTTCCATTCTGGAATGGATTGGGCGCTTGCGTTCAAAACAGCACACAAGATTATTGACAGGAAATACATTTTTCTATGGTTCATCGTATTGATTATTTTATAGTGCATGGCGTGATAAACGATCATTTAAGTTAGTGATTTTACAAATAAAAAAACCCTTGGATATTGGTTATCCAAGGGTGTGATATCGCTACCAGGTTTGATAGAATAAAAAAGGCTATTTGTATACGCGGATATAATCCACTTCAAAGGTCGCATTGGTGAATGCAGGGTCTACAGGACCGCCAAATCCTCCGCCCATGGCCAAATTCACCAGGATGAAGAAATTCTTGTTGTATGGAATCGAGGCGTTGTTGGCAACGGTGTGAAACAATTTGCCATCAACAAAAAACTGCATGGAAGTGCTGGTCCAATCAAATTTGTAGATATGAAATTCAGTTGAAGCGTTCTGGATAACCGTTGTGTTTGAAACAGGATTTCCTCCGGACCTTCCAGGATAATGTAATGCAGCAGTAATTCGGTTGAGATCAGATCCACGGTGTTCTAGGATATCTGTTTCACCACAGGTTGGCCAAACAACAGTAGGAAAATCAGCACCAAGCATCCAAACAGCGGGCCAGGTACCTACAGCAGCAGGAACTTTTGCCCTGACCTCAACGGTACCGTACTTGAATTCATACTTGCCCTTAGAAAGCAATCTTGCAGAAGTATAGGCACTGCCGCTAAAGTTTTCCTTGATGGCCTTTACTTTGAGAATCCCATTGTCCACTACTGCATTTTCAACCCTGTTGGTATAATACTGCAATTCATTGTTGCCCCAACCACTGGCGCCTGTACCGATATCATATCCCCATTTTGTAGCATCCGGAGCTCCATTCTTATCGAACTCATCGGACCAAACAAGGGTCTGTTTGGAAGGGACAACAGTAACAGATATTGTTTTCTTTGCAGAAGCGGAGATCCCTGCGCTATTTTTTGCAGTCACAGTAACGGTATAATCAATGGTTCCAACAGTTGCATACTTATATGTCACTGCACCAGTAGGAACATCCTGCACTTCACCATTTCCAAACTCAAATGAATAGGTAACGGCATTGGTTGCAGTAACGGTGAAATCAACATTCCCTGAGCCATCTGAACTCACAGTAGCATTGATAACAATATTGGAAGGTGCAGGATTTTTTGGCGTCTCCGCCTTTTTGCAGGATGCAAAAACATTCAAAGAAATAATGGCTGCAAAATTCACCAGTAAATACTTCATCATTTAGGGTTTTACTTTTAATTTCTGGTACCATGCTAGGCCATCTTTTCCGATGGTGCGGAGATTCATTGTTGTAGCCGTAAGCGAAAGTATTTCATAATTTGTACTGCCCATTCCGATGCAAACAAGACCATTTCCTGGAACAGAAAACTCAATTTTGGTTGATATGGCTGGTGTGCTTGCAGAGGTTGCATTCATGAAGGCAAGCTTCTTTACACCCTTGGTCGCAATCGGATATTGCCCTTCGGCTCCACTGAGTCCATAATATCCAACGGCAGCGCCCAAAACAAAGGTATTTCCCTTGTTGTCAACATCCATGGTAATTTGGTTATTGGCATCCTTGGCAAAAGTGATTTCATCGTCATAGAAGCCATCAGCAGCCCTGGAGTTGGGGCCTGCAGCATACCAGATGGGAGCGAATCCATCATTGGGACCAACACCAAAATGTGCATCTGCATCCTTGTCGCACATCCATTTTTTGGATGCACCACCGGTAAGGTTCTGCAAAATAGCAGCTGGAATTTCAAAGGCAACAAATACCTTTATTTTTTTGCTAATGGTTGAAACAACACCTGCTGTACCTACCGCATTTACAGAGATGGTGAATTCATTTACACCTGGCATTGTATACTTATATTGAATAGTTCCGGAAGGCAACATTTGCACCTTTCCATCACCAAAATCAACCTTGTAGTTAAGCACATTAGAAGCAGTAGCTGTAATGGTAACAGCACCTGAACCATTGCCACTCGGATTTGCAGCATCCTCTCCTGCAACAACTGCAGTGAGCGTAAGGTTAGATGGCGATGTAATATTACCAAATGAATATTCAGTCTTTTCACATGATGAAATGCCAATGACAAGTGACATTGCAACCAGACTGTGTTTTATAAATTTATGTATCATAAACAAAATTTTAAAAAATTAATTAAGCGTGATGTCGTCAAAGTAAAAAGTGAAATTGGCTGAACCATCTCCTACAGTACCTAAGTCAAATATCACCACCACTTTTTGATACGTTTTTGTGGTGTTGATTGTGCTGTAGTCGAATGTTAGTTCTTCCCATGCACCTGCTTTTGTTGTTAACACTTCTTTCTCGAAACTAATGCCACCATCAGTCAAGTTTTCAACTTTCAACAACAACTTCGCACCAACTCTTGGAGAAAAAACTTTAACCTTTACTGTCTTACCAGCAGAAAAATCAATTGGCTTATCCAAGGTGATAAAACTACCACCCCAAACTTCACCTGCACCTTTCACCATTTTGGCTACTTTACCAGAAAGATTTATTCCTGATGCATTCGGATTTGCTACTACAGTTACATTACCGCCATTGAAATTGGTAAATTCATAATTCAATGAAGTTGATTCAAATGTTAGCGGCAATCCTAACGCAGGTACTGTTGCATTGGTTGTTGAATGTTTCACATCATCCCAATAAAAAACCTTGCCATTCCCTACTGCATTAAAATCAAAAAACACAGATGCTTTGTCGTATTTATAGACGAAACTAATCGCTGCTGTTCCAGGCGCCTGGTTTGAAAAATCAAAAGTCAGGGTTTCCCATGCATTGGCTAGGGTTGTTTTAACTTCGGTTTCTACCGATTTTGTTGGGTCGTTGCGATCTTCCACTTTTAAACGTACAGGTATTCCCTTTGCAGGTGAATAAACCCTCATCGTCATCTGCGTTGCTACTGCACTAAATGGAATTACAGATGAAAACCCTGCAGATGTTCCAATTGTTGTACCAGCCCATGTTTCAGCACCATTTGGTTTGGTTGTAACCTTAACCTTGTTGCCACTGTTTACAGGATCATTGCCATCAACTGTTTTGTTATTCCCAAAATCTGTCACTTCATAATTGAAACCAGGTGTATCAAAATCAACCGGCAAATTTATTTGCTTGATGGTTGGCAGCGCATTTGCTTGTCTGATGTCATCGAAGTAGAAAGTGAAATTAGATGACCCGTTTCCAACTGTTCCCAATTCAAAAATCAACACTACATTTTGATAGGTATTTGATGTATTGATTGCACTGAAATCAAACGCAAGGTCTTCCCACTGATTGGCAACTGTCGTTACTGCTTCTTTTTCAAAATTGATTCCACCATTACCAGAATTTTCCACCTTCAACAAAACCTTGGCGCCTACACGTGGTGAATATACTTTCATCCTCATGATCTTATTAGATGAGAAATCCATTGACTTAGCCAAACTGATAAAACTTCCTCCCCACACTTCACCTGCATTCTTCACCATCTTACCTACTTTGGTGCTCGCATTGGAAGCATTTGAATATGGGTTTGCTACAACAGATGCAATACCTCCACCAAAATTTACGAAATTATATTTCAATTCAGCTGATTCAAAAGTCAAAGGCAATACCAATTCTTCTATTGAATTTGTTTGCTTTAAGTCATCAAAATAAAAAGTGAAGTTAGCTGTACCAGTTCCTGCTGTTCCAAGGTCAAATATTAACACCACATTGTTGTAAGAATTTGATTTGTTGATTGTGCTGTAATCAAATACCAGGTCTTCCCACTGGTTGGCTACTGTAGTAGATACTTCCTTCTCGAAATTAATTCCACCATTACCAGAATTCTCTACTTTCAACAATACTTTAGCGCCTACTCTTGGTGAAAATACTTTGAGGCGCATGTACTTGTTTGCAGAGAAATCAATTGGACTGCTCAAAGTAATTAAAGAACCGCCGTACACTTCACCTGGATTTTTTATCATCCTACCTACCTTGGCTGAAGTGTTGCCAGTTATTGATTTGGGATTGTCTATCACAGATGCATCACCACCTCCGAAATTAATAAATGGGTACGTTTGTCCAACTGTCTCAAAATCCAATGGCAACAAAATTGGAACCTTAATGGTGATGGTTTTTGTAAAAGTTGTTGTGGCAACTCCGCCACTCAATGCTACAACCCTCATCACATAATCTCCTGATTTTGCATACGTATGGCTTACTGTTACACCTTCCAAAAATGAAACGGGTACTTCATTGGCCACATCTCCCCAATACACCCTGAACATTGTTTCATACAATGCAGTTGCTGATACATTGATTTTAAATGCACTCGATGCATCAACGGTGGTGGTTACTTCCAACTTCTCTGGTGCCTTAAAAGAAACAGTTAGCTTTTGTATCGCTTCTGCTGTCTTTCCGGTAACTCCTACGCCAACAATGCGCACATCATACAAACCTTCTGCATACTTGCGCTGAATACTTCCACCAGGCATAATTTTTACAGGTGCAGCCGTGCCATCACCAAAATAAACGTTGAAATAAGCAACACCTTCTCCATTTGGATAAATGGTTACCATGCCAGTATTGTCTTGTGTAATATCAAACAATGCAGAAAGCTTTGCTGGATCCGTTGCTGTTTCTACAAAAGAAACATCTTCGTACTTAACCTTTGTACATCCTGCAAACAAGATGCCCAACAAAAGCGCGATGGATAAAAATTTTATTGATTTCATGTCAATGATTTTAAATAATTAATTATTAATACCCAAGGTTTTGTGTCAATCCTGAAATATCAACTTCCTGCTGTGGAATCGGAAATACCTCATTCTTGTTTGCCTTGAAATTGGTGATTTTTGTTGCTGCTAATCCTGTTCTCACCAAATCAAAAAACCTATCTCCTTCCATCGCTAATTCCAACCTGCGTTCATCCCATATCGCTTGCTTCAAAGTTGCTCCAGTTGATGTAATGTTTTGCAATTTGTTGCCAAATGCACGTTCCCTGACCTTGTTCAAATACCCCTGGGCCTTTGTATCATTGGGTGTAGTAGCCCTGTTGTTGGCTTCTGCAGCCATGAGCAATACATCTGCATACCGGATGGTCCTGTAATTGTTGAGATAATTCAACTCGACCTGGCCAGAAGTTTCTCCCTTTCTTGGGTGATATTTCTGGTTATAGAGGCCAGTATTTTTATAGGGAGCAAGCAGATAGCTGATATTGAAAGCCGGATTGGCTGTTTTATACGCTTCAATATCAAGGATGGTTACTGCCTTTCTTTTATCTCCTGCAGCAAATGCACTCGCCAATTCTTTGGTAGGAAGATTGATGCTCCATCCTTGACCATAAGGACTGGTTCCTGCCAGGTTGCGCACGCCACACATTTGAACGGCAAGATTTCCCTGACCCCTTCCTGGATTGGACCAGTCGTAAAAAGGACTGATGTTGGAGTACTGGATTTCAAATACTGATTCAGATCCGTTTTCACCGGATTGCAAGAAAATATCACCAAAATTGGTTGCCAATTGGAAAGGACCGTTAGCAACCGGCTCAAGGATTGCAGCTGCTGCATCAAACTTATTTTGGTACAAAAACACTTTGCCCAATAATGCATGTGCTGCAAATTTTGTCACCCTGCCTTTTTGCGTATTGACGGCCGGCAAAACCTTGATGGCATTGTTCAGGTCAAGTTCAATTTGCTTGTACACATCTGCCTTAGGAGCTCTTGTAAATTTTCTTGAATCAGAAGCAGTTAGCCTCTTCTCAACAAACAAGGGAACATCCCCAAACATCCTGACCAACTCAAAATAATAATAAGCCCTCAAGAAATAAACCTCTCCGTACAAAGCCTCTTTACCTGCAAAGTCAAGCTTGGCCTTGTTCTCATGAAGATAGTTGGCCCTGTTGATGCCTTCATAACAGGATTTCCAAGCCTCAGAAAGATAAAAATTATTGGGATTGGTTTGGTAGTCATCAATCTGCTGAAGACCAACCACATCTGTTGCATTTTCACCACCAGATACAGCGTTGTCTGATGCTACATCCCCAATGACGGGGTTGGCATACAACCACTGCAATGGTGAATATACACCGATGGCCATTTTATTGAAATCATCTGCTGTTTTCAAGTAATCATTTGCGGTAATCTGGTAATCCTCTTGCGGATCATAGGCCACAAACTTTGTACAACCTGCTCCGAACAAGAGCAGTGCTGACATGGATATGATGAATTGTAAATTTTTCATGTTGTTCTTTTTTCTTTGATTAGAATTTAAGATCAAGTCCTATGGCAAAACTTCTGGCTTGCGGATATGCTCCCCTGTCTATGCCTGTATCAAAAATTCCACCGGAAATTTCTGGATCAAATCCAGTGTATTTCGTGAAGGTGAAGGCATTTCTTGCTTGTGCATAAATGCGGAGCTTGGAAATGTTCGCTTTGCGGAGGGCTGCAGATGAAAAATTATATCCCAACTGGAGGTTCTTGATTTTGATGAAGGAACCATCCTCTACATAACGGTCTGAAACCCTTGTATTGTTGTTGGCATCAATAAATGTATACCGCGGGTTTGTGGCTTCGTTGGTTGATCCGCTACCAGTCCAGCGGCCCAGTACACTCCTGAATTTATTGGTCATGGCCAGGTTCCTTTCGTATGCACGGTACACTTCGTTGCCAACTGAGGCGTATACAAAAGAGTTGAAATCAAAACCCTTGTATTCCAAAGAAAGGTTCCACCCTATGGTGAATTCAGGGAATGGATTGCCAATGTCAGTCCTGTCATCGCCATCAATTTTGCCATCCCCATTGATATCTACAAAACGGATATCACCGGCTTGTGCACCTGGCTGAGAAGCATGTTTGGCAACATCTGCCTGAGACTGGAACAAGCCATCCGTCTTGAATCCATAGAAATATCCAGGCGCCTTGTCTTTTTCAAAACGGGTAACAGACTGATACGGTATGCCATATCCGCCACCGGTGATCAAACCATTGTTGGTTTCGGTAACCAGGTTGGTGGCCGTGGTGAAAGTGACATTCGTTGAAATCCTGAAGTTCTTGGACAATTGGTCTGTGTATCCAAGGTTCATGTCAACACCACTTGTTCTGGTTGTACCGATATTGGCAGTAGGCAATGAAGCAGTACCCAAATAAAGGGACAATGTTGGGGTAAACAGCAAGCCGCTGATATCCTTGCGGAAATAGTCTCCACTGAAGGAAAACTTGTTGTTGAAGAACCTGATGTCGAAACCAGCATTCAACTGTGCCTGCTCTTCCCATTTGAGGTCATCATTCTTGAAAGATGCAATGGTGGCACCAACAGAAGTTGGCTCGTTGCCAAAAGAATATCCCGCATTCTGACCAAGGCCATATGCGTACAATAAGGTTGAAATCCTTTGGTATTGAGGATTCACATTCTCATTCCCTGTAATACCATAGCTTCCCCTGATTTTCAGGTAATCGATGAAATCAACCTTGAAAAAATCTTCCTGTGTAACTACCCAGCCCAAAGAACCGGAGAAGAAGTTGGCAAATTTGTTGTTTTGGCCAAAGGCATAAGACCCATCCCTTCTCAAGGTTCCAGATACAAGGTATTTCTCATTGAAGTCATAATCTACCCTGCCGAAATAGGAAAGATTCCTTCTCTCGTACTGGTATGATCCAAGGTCAATACCAGAAAGTGTTGCAATGCCTGTTGCAGAGGAAATGTCAGCAAAGCTCCATGAGTTGAAAGGAACATCCTGCCTGGAACCATTCAATGAATTACCTGTTACACGGGCCATTGAAAAGCCTGCAACTGTTTCAAAGTTGTGGCTTTTGCCCACTTTAAAATTGTAATTGGCAAAATTTTCAAAGGTATAGTTGAAATAATTGGTCTTGTATTCATATACACTGTTATGAGAACCTGTCTTTGGCGTCCCATCAGCATTCATGGTAGAATTGATGTGGCTGGTTCCATAAAAAGAAAGTGGACTGAAATTCTTTCCAGTTACATCGGTATTGGTATACCCAAAACGGGAAGAGAGTTTCAGGTTCTTCAGCAGATCATACTGCAATTCCAACTTACCATAGAGTTTGCTGGTATTGTTCCTGTTGTAGGTATCTTCCAACTGGGTCAGTGGATTGATGATCTCAGAAAGGATGTACTTGCTTGTGCTGTACTTCCCATAAGTATTGGGCATATTGTTCAATACCGGCACAGTAGGATCAAAGTTCAGTGCATTGGAGATGACTGAATTGATGGCATTTTCAGGTACACCTGCACCCTTTATATTGGTATACGTGGTATTGGTGATGAACTTTAGTTTCGAACTGAGATCGAAGCTGAGGTTGGAAGTGGCATTGATCCTGTTGAAATAGGATTTCTCTCCGCCACCAACAATTCCCTCTTGAGAAAGGTATCCGCCAGAAAGGAAATAGGCCATCTTGTCGCTGCCACCCCTTGCTGCGATGGTATGGGACTGAAGGGGGGCTTGCTTGAAAATCTGGTCTTGCCAGTTGGTTCCAACACCCAAACCTGAAAGATTAGGGAATACCAGTGAACCTCCTGAAGCAACACTTCCCTCATTCACAATGGCCGCATATTCAGATGCGTTCAAAACGCCAATCTGGTTCATTACTTCCTGCATCGCATAGTTTCCGCTGTAAGTAATTTCAGTTTTTTGGTTTTTCCGGCCAGTCTTTGTGGTCACTACGATTACACCATTTCCTCCCTTCACTCCATAAATGGCAGTTGTGGCGGCATCTTTGAGGACGTTGATCGATTCAATATCAGCAGGATTGATGGCATTGAAATCATCCAGGGTCTGGATGGCTCCGTCAACCACTACCACCGGATCTGTTCCTGTATAAGAAGGTATACCCCTTACCAAGACAGTTGGCTTTGCGCCTGGTGAGCCATTGGAAACAACGGTAACACCGGAAGCCCTGCCTTGTAAGGCATCTTCAGCACGTACAGGTTTCAACTTCTCAATATCTGAGCCCTTGACTGTTGATACTGCACCAGATACCTTGGTGACCTTTTGGACACCATATCCCACAACAACCACCTCATCAAGTTTGGAGGAAGATGGTTCAAGGGCAATGTTCATCATACCCGCAGCAATCGAGACTTCTTTGGTTTCAAACCCAACAGATGAAACAAGAATTGTTTTGGCGGATGATGGAACTGTTAAGGAGAACATTCCCATTTCATTGGTGGAAGTTCCAGCATTTGTGCCTTTCACCAGAATGGTTGCCTTGGATACCGGTAGCCCAGAAGGGTCGACCACCTTACCAGCAGCAGTTTTGTCTTGGGACCATGAGGTGAATCCCAGCATGATGAGAAATGAAAGAAGTGTAAACTTCTTTAGAGCCTTTTCCATACGCAAGTTTTTGTTTTTTAGATAATTAGCCCTTCGTTATAGGGGGTGTGAAGGTATAGTTAGTTGTGGCATTGAATATTTTTGTAGTACTACACGACTACATCAACAATTTGTATACCATTGATTTTCAATAAATAAAAATTACATCAAGAATACATCAAAACCTTTTTCAGATTTAGTTTGTTTAATTAAAATAGGTAAATTGAACCTCGATTCGTTAAACAAGGCTCAAGTTGAACTCCATCAATCAAAATAATGAGAATTTTATCCATTATGGCATTTCTGGTATTGCAAGCCCTTTGTATCAATGGTCAAAATACCATTGGAATACCTCAAATCATCAATTTTAACAAGAACGACTTCAGGGCGGGTACCCAAACCTGGGACATTGATCAGGACAGCAAAGGGAGGATGTATTTTGCCAACAATGAAGGATTGCTCACCTACGATGGAACTTTTTGGAAACTTCACCCACTCCCGAACAAGACCATCATGCGCTCCATTGCCATTGATAAAAATGGAATCATTTATGCCGGCGGACAAGGAGAAATGGGCTATTTCGTTCCCAACGAGCGGGGTTTCTTGAAATATATTTCACTTACTCCCCTCCTGCCAGCCAAAGAAAGGTCATTTGCAGATATCTGGGAAATAGAAATCATTGGTGAATCCGTCTTTTTCAGGGCATCGGAAAGGATGATCATGGAGCTGAGAAACAAAGCCATATCGTTTCACCCCCCTATCAGTGGATGGCAGTTCATGAAAAAAATGGGAACCATCCTCTATGCCCAGGACCAAAAGAACGGGCTATACATATACAAGAACAATGCCTGGCGCCTGGCGGCCAATAATCAACTGCTCTCCGGCTCAATTGTCTCAGGAATGATTCAGACAGGCAAAGAAAGCAGCCTGATCCTGACCTATGACAGAAAATCCCTGACGCTCAGAAGGGATTCCCTTTTCAACAACAGCGGTTTTGAGCTGCCAGCTTCAGACTTCAATTTTTCCAAGGTTACAGAGATCAACAAAGGCGAGTTTATTGCTGCAACGACCACGGATGGATGCCTCATCATGAAAAATGATGGAAAATTCGTCCAAAAGATATCAAGAAAGGAGGGCCTTCAAAACAACAATGTCATCAGCGTATTCCTTGACAGGGATAAAAACCTTTGGGCAGGGCTGAACAATGGAATCAGTTTCATCGCATACAACTCAAACATAAAATACATCACGCCCAACAAAGAAAATGAAGCCGCAGGATTCTCTGCCAAAATTTTCAACAACAAGCTTTTTATCGGATCCTCGGATGGATGTTATTCTGCAGAACTATCACCCCAAAACAAGGACCTGAGCTTTCTCAGGTCAAATTTTAGCCTGGTAGGAAATAGTTCCGGCCAGGTATGGCGCCTGGAAGAGGTAAACCAACATCTCCTGATGGGGCATAACAACGGATGCTTTGACATCATTGGCAACCAGGCAAAATTGATCAGCAGGGATGCAGGATGGACCTTTCTTCCCACCAGTCCGGTTCCTCCAGCACAAAACATCCTGACCGGAACCTATTCTGGTTTGAAAATGTTGACATTCAACAATGGCCAGTTCAGTGACAAGGGCAATTTGGAGGGACTGTATGAATCCTTGCGCTTCCTCACGGCAGACAGCGAAGGAAATATCTGGGCCTCCCATCCCTACCGGGGAATTTACAAGATCAGCATCAGTGCTGATGGGAAAAAATACATTACCAGGCTTTTTACAGAAAAAGACGGACTACCCTCCACGCTGGACAATCATGTGTACAAAATAAAAAACAGGGTAATTTTCGGAACAAATGCCGGGGCATATGAATTTGATGCCCCTACCAGCCGATTCATCCCCTCGAACTTTCTGCAACCAATTATTGGTAAAAATGAAGTCCGCTACATGAACGAAGATGGCCAGGGAAATATCTGGTTTTGCAGCGGCAAAAAAATTGGGGTGATTGATTTTGCAGAAGGCAATTCAATTCCCAAGCCCTTCTATTTTTCAGAAATTACAGGCCAAATTCTTTCCGGATTTGAGAATATCTATGCATTCGATAAGTCCAATATTTTCATTGGATCAGAAAAAGGCGTCATCCACCTCAACTACGAAAAATACAAAGCCAACAAACTTACATTGAACATGATGCTTGGCAATGTAAGGGCCATCGGAAAAACGGATAGCACCATTTTTGGTGGGTATTTCAACGATGGTTCAGCAACAGAAACAACGAACAAAATCATTCCGTCTATAGCCTTGGTTAGCAACTTCGATGCATTCCATTTTGAATACAGCTCTCCGAGCTTTGGCGTTCAAAAAAATATTGAATACAGCTACAGGCTTGATGGATATGAAAAGAATTGGAGCAATTGGAGCAACAAAACTGAAAAAGAGTATACCAATCTCTCCGCAGGAAGCTATGTCTTTCATGTAAAAGCACATGACAACCTGGGCAATGAATCTGACGAGGTCAAATACAGATTTAGCATTCAATCACCCTGGTACAAAAGCATTTGGGCATACATCTTCTATCTCATCATCATTGCATTAGGCATCCGCAAATACGGGGCCTGGCAAAAGAAAAAACTGTTGCGCCAGAAATCCATCTACGAAAAGAAACAACGACAGATGAGCGTTGAACACCAACTGGAAATGGAGCAAAATGAAAAGGAAATCATCCGGTTGAAAAATGAAAAGCTTGAAGCGGAGATCATGCTGAAAACCAAAGAGCTTGTAGACACCTCCATGCAGCTGGTGGAAAGAAGTGATGCGCTGTCCAAAGTAAAGGAAGAGTTACAGAAATTGTACAAAAACACCAACGAAAACCACGACATCAAAAAAACAATTCACCTGCTGAATGACATAGAAAAGAACAGTGCGAGTTGGGAAAAATTTGCTGTACACTTTGATGAAATCAACAACAACTTCCTGAAAAACCTCAAGTCTCATTTTCCGAAACTGACCAATACAGACCTCAAGGTTTGTGCATATTTACAACTCAATCTTGCATCCAAAGAAATCGCACAGTTGATGAACATCACGGTGAGAGGGGTTGAAATCAGCAGGTATCGGCTCAGGAAAAAATTGGGTTTGACTACAGATCAATCCATTGCAGAATTCCTTGATCAATACAAGGAAGACAAGAGTTGATGGTATGCGTTTTATTGAAACAAAACCGCTGCCTTGATCAATGATTCTGGCTTGCCTACATCAAGGATAATATCACCGCTGTGGTCATACCCAACAACCAGGGAATTGGCTGCCAATTGCAAATAAACATCGGTAATGGAGAAAGTTCCAGAAGAGGCCATGAGCCCAAAAATAGCAGGATCAATCACATGGATTCCAGAAAAAGAGCGCGGTTGAACATCTTCCACTTCCCCAGCAGACCATTTTATTTCTTCAGTTAGGTTGTTTCGCCATCCCACCAATCGCATCTCATCGTCAAAAAGAAATTGTCTTGAACTTTCCCGTTTGGTCACTGCAAGCGTTGCCAATGGATTGATCATGTTGTGAAAATCAATCATCCCAACAAGATCCAGGTTGGTCAACATGTCTACATTCATGACCACAAAGGGGGATGAAGCATCCTTGAAATGGGCAGCAGCAAACGCAAGCCCACCGCCAGTTTCATAAGGACCATCCTCCTCATGCGAAACAGCAATATGCGTATCTGTATGCGCGTAACGCTTCAAAAAATCAATGACCTGGTCAGCAAAATGGTGAACATTGACAACAATGTCATGAATGCCAAAACTGTTGAGATAGGCAATGTTTCGTTCAAGCAGGGTTTTGTCATTGACAACAGCCAAAGCCTTGGGATGGTGTTCTGTAAAGGGTTTCAACCTTGTTCCCAACCCTGCGGCAAAGAGCATTGCTTTAATGGGCTGCATATTCATTTGATTGATGGTGCATGTTTTGCACTAATAAGGTTCATTCTTCCACTGTTTGGTCTCTTGCTCAACATGACAAACAACAGTCCTCACTTTGTATTTTTCATGGAGGTGTGCGGCCAAACGGTCTGCAGCAAACACACTCCTGTGCTGCCCGCCGGTGCAACCGAAACTTATCGTCAATCCCTCAAAATCACGTTTCAGATAATCCTCTACAGTTATGTCAATCATACCAAAAACATGTTGAAGGAAAGTGGGCATGTTGGTCTTGTGCAACAGGAATTCCTGCACAGGCTTGTCCCTTCCTGTCTGGGTCTTGTACTCATCAATCCTCCCAGGATTCAAGATGCCGCGGCAATCAAAAACATATCCGCCTCCATTGCCAAATTGATCTTCAGGAATACCTTTCTTGTAGGAAAAACTGTTGATGTGCACAGTCAACTTTGATGTTTCGCTGGCAGTAACCGGTTCAAACCTTGCCATGATATCATCTGCAACGATGGCCTCCAATACTTTCTGCAAGGCTGGAAGCCTGATGGGAATATTTTTATTTTCAAGGAACCATTTCAGGTTCTTCAATGCAAAAGGAATGCTGGCAATGAAATGGGGCTTGCGTTCAAAGAGTCCACGGAAACCATACGCACCAAGGGTTTGAAGCATCCGTATCAAAACGAATCCATCATAATTGTTGAGGAATTCCTTTTTGTTCAATTTCCCGTTCAGACAGGCATTGGCCTGTTCAAAATAATACCCCACCAATTCATCTCTCCAATCATAAGGCATCTGCGCCCTTGCCTGCCAAAGCAGTGAAGCAATGTCGTATTGCAATGCGCCCTGCATTCCGCCCTGGTAGTCGATAAAATAAGCCTCGCCATCACGGACCATCACATTGCGGCTCTGGCAGTCCCTGTGCATAAAATACTGGTGCTCTTCCTGCATGAGGTAGCTGCTCAGCATGTCAAAATCATTCAGCAACAGGTTTTTATCGTAAGGCAGATCCAGTGCCCGAACAAAATAATAGAGGAAATAAAGCAGGTCAGAATAGATGGCTTGCTTGTCGAAAGACCTTGTTGCGATGCAATTACTGTAATCAAGATCGTCCCCACCTTCAATCTGCAACTGGGCCAACGAACTGCAGGTTTTCTTGAAAAGGTTCAGGACGTTTTCAGAAAATCCTTCTTGGGTGATATGGTCAAAAAGAGAAACATCCCCGAGGTCTGACTGCACATAAAACTGCATGGCATCATCCGTGTAGATGATGGAAGGTACATTCAATCCTTTGCCTGCAAAATGCTGTGTAAACTCCACAAAGGCATTGTTTTCCGGAACATTGGCCGGATTATAGGTTAGGATATAGCTTTGATTATCGTGTTTGAAACGAAAGTATTGCCTGTTGCTGCCGGCCTGGCGGAGGGACTCCAACACAATGTCATGGTTGGGCTGCCATTTTCTGAGGGAATCCAATATGTGCTGAAACGCTTCCTGCATAAGAAGACAAAGGTATCTTTTATTCTGAAATGAAAAAAAGGAGAGCCTTATCTTTGTCCTATGCTAAAAAAGGGGATGGATGAATTGCAACGCTTGAGCACTGAGGAGTTTCATGCTTCCCATAAATCTCCCATCGTGGTTCTCCTTGAGAACGTGAGGAGCATGCACAATGTGGGCAGCGTTTTCAGAACCTGCGATGCCTTCAGGGTTGAAAAAATATGCCTCTGCGGCTATACTCCAAGGCCCCCACACCGCGACATCAACAAGACCGCACTGGGTGCCACTGAAACCGTTGAATGGGCTGGTTATGAGGATGGATTGACCGCAGTTGCCCAATTGAAAGAACAAGGTTATTCCGTCTACACAATTGAGCAGGTACACAACAGCATCTCACTGGAAAACTTTAACTACCAATCAGGAGAAAAAATAGCCCTTGTATTTGGGAATGAAGCAGAGGGTGTAAGCGAAGAAATGATTGCAGCTGCTGATGGATGCATTGAGATCCCACAATTTGGCAGCAAACACTCCTTCAACATCAGTGTAGCAGCTGGTATTGTATTGTGGGAACTTTTCAAAGCCCAGCCAGCAGACAATACTATTAAAGCATCATTTTGAGGGAAGTGTAAACCAAGGCCATGAAAAAAATCAACAAATACCTGTCGCTCATCAAGTTCTCCCATACCATTTTTGCCATGCCCTTTGCATTGGTCGGTTTTTTTATGGGTGTGTTTTTTCTGAACCAAAAAGAAGAGACTGGAAGAAAAGGCCTGGAGGTTGTTTCGGAATATTTTTCATCCCATCCTGGCATTTTTGTGTTCGTTATCCTTTGCATGGTATTTGCAAGAAGCGCTGCCATGGCCTTTAACAGGTACCTCGACAGGGAGTTTGACGCCAAAAATCCCCGCACTGCCATCCGTGAAATCCCAAGGGGGCTGATCAGCCCGGCCAGTGCCCTTCGGTTTACCATCCTTAATTCTCTGCTCTTCATGGGAGCTGCCTATATGATCAACTCCATTTGTTTTCTGCTCTCCCCTGTTGCCCTGCTGGTCATCCTGGGGTACAGTTATACAAAGCGGTTTACAGCGCTTTGCCATATTGTGTTGGGTATTGGGCTTTCCCTGGCCCCTACTGGAGCCTTCATTGCAGTAACGCAGACCATAGACCCCTCGATTATTTTACTTTCACTGGCCGTCATTGGTTGGGTCAGTGGATTCGACATCATTTACTCCCTGCAAGACGAAACATTTGACAACACAGAAGGACTATCTTCAATACCTGCCAATCTGGGCAGAAAAAATGCTTTGCTGGTTTCGCGTTTGTTGCATGCATCTGCCATCCTTCTCCTGTTCAGCAGTGGTTGTTTTTTTGGTTTGCATTGGATTTTTGCGACAGGTGCTGCACTGTTTTCAGGGCTGTTGATCTACCAGCAAAGCATCGTCAAAGTGGATGACCTGAGCAGGGTGAACATCGCCTTCATGACAGCCAATGGTATTGCCAGCATTGCATTTGCGCTTTTAACAATAGCAGACCTCATCATTTTAAATTAGCCCATGGGAAGAATCATCGCATTGGATTATGGCAACAAACGAACCGGTATAGCGGTCACCGATCCATTGAAAATTATTGCTACCGGGTTAACAACGGTTGACACACAACAACTTTTTGAATTTTTAAAAGCCTATGTTGCCAAAGAACCTGTAGAAAGAATTCTCATTGGCGAACCCTATCAGTTGGATGGAACGCCCACCCACTCTACGGAAGGGGCCAAGCATTGCATCAGGCGACTGAAAAACAGTTTCCCTGAAATTCCGATTGAAACGGTTGATGAAAGCCATTCTTCCAAAATGGCATCAAGGGCGATGGTAGAAATGGGCATGAAGAAAAAAGACCGCCGGAAAAAAGGGTTGATTGATGAGATTGCAGCCTGCCTGTTGTTGCAGGAGTACCTGGAAAGAAGCGAAGGCTAAAGCGTATACCAGATTATTTTTTCGGAAGGATCATTTTATACCCTGACTTCACCCTACCGGCACTGATATCATCCAATTTTTTCTTGAGCAATTTTCTCCTGATCAAGGAGATCCTGTCGATGAAAAGCTTTCCATCGATATGGTCATATTCATGCAGGATTACGCGTGCATTGAGGCCCTTGAATGTTTCTGTTTTTTGAATGAAATTTTCATCACAGTACTCAATGGTGACGGTACTTTCACGGCTGACTTCTTCCCTGAACCCCGGCAGGCTCAAGCAGCCTTCATCACAAGACCATGGCGTTCCATCAAGGGCTGTAATATGGGCATTGATGAAGATGGCTTTTCGGCCTGTTTCTCCCTCAAATTGTTTGCGTTCTTCTTCGTCACTGCTGTTGTATACTTGCTCAGTATCGAACACAAACAAGCGGATCGGCCTGTTGACCTGTGGCGCTGCCAAGCCCATGCCATGGGCATTGTACATGGTTTCCCACATGTCATCCAGTAATTTTTTTAGTTCAGGATACTCAGGTGTTATGTCAGTGGAAAGCTGACGCAGAACAGGATGCCCGTATGCTACAATGGGGAGAATCATGCTGCAAATATAATAAAGTACTAGCCGTTATAGAGCAAGTCATAATACTCAGCTGCCATCCTGTTGGAATCAAACTTGAACCGCACGTCCTTCATTCCATTTTGTACAATTTGGCGCCAGGTTTGCGGTGCTTCATAATACAAAGGCAAAACCTCCTCATTCAGGATCCTGTACATTTCATCCAGGTCATACTGGTCCTGGTCTTGCACATGCATGTTTTCATAGTCCAGGGGAGGCACAACAAAACCATTGTTTCCATGGTTGATGAATTCCACGATCCAACCGTCATTGGTGGATACATTGACGGAGCCATTCATGGCAGCTGTCATCCCGCTTGTGCCAGATGCTTCACGCGGAACGCGGGGGTTGTTCAACCAAACGTCTGAAGCCTGCTTTAGACGCTTGCTTAGGCCCAGTTCATAGCCTGTACAAACAGCCATGTTATGGTAGGCCTTGCTCACATGAACAAGGTGATTGAACTCTGTAATGGCCGGGTAGTCTACCGGATAGGGCTTTCCAGCCCAGATGATCTGTACCGGATATTTTGTATTGTTCATCAACGCGTCAAACCGCTCCCTGTCGCGCGTCAACATATCTGCACGTTTGTATCCTGCAAACCGGCGCGCCCATACGATGGTAAACACATCAGGATCCATCAGCTTTCCGGTCTGGTCTGCAACCAAATCAAAGGCCCTTTTCTTCAGGAATCTTTTCCTGTCAATAAAGCGTTCGTCATTTTGTTCATCCATGGAAAAATACAATTGCTTGTCTGCCCAATACTGCCAGTTTTGAGAATTGGTGATATGGATGATTGGGCAAATCCCTTCGTGCTTGTTCCACAATTTTCGGCTCACATGACCGTGCAATTCAGACACGGCGTTGGAGAGACGGGCAAAGCGCAAAGCCACCAACGAGTGGTTGAACTGATCGTCCTCCAATCCGGTAATTTCCCTGACCTTTTCAAGGGGCATACCGCAGAAATAGGACATTTTATTACAAAGGAAAATATCGTGCTTTTCGTTTCCTGCTTCTTCTGGCGTATGGGTGGTGAAAACCAGCTGCTTTTTCAACTCAGCCAGGTTTCCTCCATTTTTATTGAGGAGGTAAAATGCTGCAGAGATAGCATGTGCTTCATTCAGGTGATAAACATCGGGTTTAAATCCCAACTCATCTACCAGCTTTGCACCACCTACACCCAACAAAATGAACTGGGCAACCTTGGTGGCTACATTGGCGTCATAGAGCCTGTGGGTAATGGTTTGGGAAACATAATCATTCTCCGGACAATCCGTGCTCAGCAAGAAAAGCGGTGCAGATTTGAATGTTTCAGGATTCAGGTAAAGAACTTTCACCCAAACCGGTGCATCATGGATCATGATCTGAAACTTGATGCCAGTATCTTCCAGAAAATTATAGATTTTTTCATTCCATTGCACCTGCAAGGTTTGGTCTTGGTTCCGGGCCTGATCGTAGTATCCGTATTTCCAAAGGATTCCAATTCCAATGAGGTTTTGGCGCAGTTCATAGGCACTTCGCAGGTGAGATCCTGAAAGAAATCCCAGCCCACCACTGTATATCTTCAAAGGCTGGTGAATGGCAAATTCCATGGAGAAATATGCAGCTTTTTTTTCGTATTGGGAATCTATCGGATAGGGTAGTTTGTACTGTTGGAAATTTGACATGCCTGAGCTGATTAATGAGGGCGCAAGATACCCCGATTTTTTGGAATGAAATTTGCAAAAGATTTAGGATGTACTTAAATTGTCTCGAATTCATAAATATGCAAAGATTAACAATCTGTGGGCTTCTCCTTGTGTTAATGGTCTCCTGCGGAAAAAAGTCCAAAGATATCAATGCAGATGAGGCTATTGAGACCACTGACTTCATTGAATCCTTCCCGCTGCGTGGCCTGCCCATCATGTTCCAACAGAAAGATTTGAAAAAAAATGAATCTGATAGTTTTTTCATAAAAAACTCCGTCGTTTCACAATTCCTGCCGGATAGTATTTTCAAGGCTGCATTCCCAAGAACAAAAGATGTTCGTTTTTACAGGAAGGGAAGATTCAAGGCCGAAGAATCCGGAGAAACCTACCTATTCCTTTCTGCGGAAAAGAAGGACAAAAAGAACATTTACCTGATTTGTTTCGATGCCAACAACACATTCAAGGCTTCAATGATCCTCGTTGAAAAAAACAGCAATCCTGGGGTATTGACAGAAGGGGGAATTGACAAAAGGCTTACTGTTATCAAAACCAGGAATACACAATCTAGGGATGGAAAAGCCTATTACAACAAGAGTGCTTATGTGTACAATACGGAGGGCCTGTTCACCCTGATCCTTACAGAAAGCAATGAGCCAGTTGAAGAAAAAACCGTGTTCAACCCCATCGATACCTTGTCGAGAAAGGACCCCTTGAGTGGTGATTATAAACAAGACAAGAAAAATTTTGTTTCTATCCGCGATGGTGGCAAGGCCGGCAAACTCCTGTTTTTCATCAACATTGAAAAACCAGGCAATGGCTGTGATGGAAGCCTAAGGGGCGATATGGTTCAAGTCAAACCCCGGGTTTACCATTACAACAAGGCAGATGACCATTGCTTACTCGAGTTCAGCTTTAGTGGGAAAACTGTTCAGGTCAGGGAATTGGAAGCCTGTGGAAATCACCGCAGCGTCAGGTGTTCATTTGATGGAAGATTTAGAAAATAATGCATTAATCCAATACAACGCCTTCCAAAATGTCTTCGAGGTTCTCTCTTCTGCGGATCAGTTTCATTGAACCGCCAGATACCAACACTTCGGCCGGACGACAGCGGGAGTTGAAGCGTGAACTCATCTCAAATCCATAAGCCCCTGCATTGTTGAAAAGAATAATATCGTTGGGCCGCACTTCATTGAGTTCCCTGTCCCAGGCAAAAGTATCGGTCTCGCAGATATTTCCTACAATGTTGTAGGTCTTCTGCTCCCCTTCTGGATGGGATATGTTGGTGATCATGTGGTAGGCATCGTAAAACATCGGACGGATCAGGTGATTGAATCCACTGTTTACCCCAACAAACGTTCTTGAAGGCCCCTGCTTGATGATGTTGGCGCGAACCAAAAAATAACCGGCCTGGCTGACCAGGTATTTGCCGGGTTCAAACCAAACCTGAAATTTCTTGCCGGTTGTTTGTTCAAAAGCGTCAAATGCATTGGCCAATTTTTCTCCCAATGCCTCCATGTCGGTTCCTACCTCATCTGGCTTGTAAGGAACCTTGAAGCCGCCACCCAAATCAATGATGGACAGGTCAGGAAAATACCGTGTTGTTTCAAGCACCAGCTCCAACCCTTTCACAAATACTTCCAGGTCCTTGATTTCGCTTCCGGTATGGATGTGCAGGCCTTTTACCGACACCTTGGTGCGATTCACCACATCCCTTATCTCTTGCACCTGTTCGATGGAAATCCCAAATTTGGAATCGACATGACCAGTAGAAATTTTGATATTCCCCCCCGCCATGATGTGCGGATTCAGGCGGATGATGACCGGGTAAGCATCACCAAAATGATGTCCGAATTCCTCCAAGAGAGAAAGGTTGTCTATGTTGATGTTTACATGCAAGGCAGTCGCTTCCAGGTATTCATCAAAGGCCACACTGTTGGGTGTAAAGATGATGCGGTCTGCTGTAAAGCCCGCCTTCAATGCCAGCTGCACTTCATTGATGCTTACACAATCAATACCAGCACCCTGCTGCTCAAGAATTTTGAGAATATTGACATTGGTCAGGGCCTTGCAGGCATAGAATATTTTTACATCCGATCTGCGAAATGCTTGCTTCAGGGAAGCATATTGGAACTTGATTTGTGCCTCGTCATAGACATACAGGGGAGTTCCAAATCGTTCAGCGGCGTTGAGGAGTATATCTTTTGAGAGCATGTTAGTCGGGAAGATTGAAAGATGTATCTTCTTCAGTTATTTCGGAAGAAGTATCACCATCTTGAGCTTGCACATTTTCAACTGTATCGGCAGTTCCGTCGGTTTCAAAGTGCTCAGCATTGACCAAGGTTGGTGTCACCATTTGTTCTGCCAGTACTTCACTGATCTTTGGAAGCTCCTCCGAGGAATTAATCCCAAAATAATCCATGAAATGGCGAGAGGTTGCATAAATCAAGGGCTTGCCTACCAAGGCTTCGTTGCGACCGGAAATGATGATCAATTCTTTTTCCAACAATTTTTGGATGGAATAATCACAGTTTACACCACGAATCGCTTCGATTTCAGATTTGGTGATGGGCTGCTTGTAGGCGATGATGGCCAATGTCTCCAATGCCGCAGTAGACAGGCGTTTCAGGAACTTGTCCCCATTGAGCTGTGCAATGGTCTGGTGGTATTCCCTTTTGGTCAGGAACTGCCATCCTCCGCCACTTTCCCTCAACTCGAAGGGGAAGAATGCTGAATTGTACTTTTCTTTGACCCCTTCAATAGAGGTTTCCACCTGATCAATCACCACCTTGTCATCCATGAACCCGAAGGCACTGTTTACCAGTTCAGTAATTTCAATGGCAGTAAGCGGCTTCTCACTGGCAAAAATCAGTGCTTCTACATGTGTGATAAGGTTGGCTATTTCCATTGCTAAAGTAATGCTGTGCTGGCTTTGGGCCGTTTTGGTGGAGGTAAATGTAGTGTAAAAACCTGATTTTATCCCTGCAAAGCCGCTGCACCACTCACAATTTCTGTAAGTTCTGTGGTGATGGCTGCCTGGCGGGCACGGTTATAGGAAATCTTGAGTGATTTGAGCAATTCATTCGCATTTTCAGAAGCCTTGTCCATGGCCGTCATCCGGGCACCATGCTCGGAGGCATTGCCATCCAAAACGGCCTTGAACAGCTTTGTGTTCAGGATCTTGGGCATGAGTTCTGCAATCAGCAAATCTTTGTCTGGTTCAAAAATGAAATCAGCCTTCTTTGAACTTCCTCCTTTTGAGGGCTCATTCTTGGGGATGGGCA
>CAILKQ010000149.1 GCA_903834825.1 uncultured bacterium
ATCGATTTAATTTGTGAAAATGGCAATATCATCACATTGAAAGGAGATGTAACATTGATCAGATGATAAAGCGTGCCATAATTTCTACATATCGCAGATTTTTACATTTTGTCATCTTCATGATGATGTGCAATATGGTGATCGGTCAGGACCTTCATTTTTCACAATTCTATGAAGCGCCGCTCTTGCGCAATCCGGCACTGGCAGGGCTGTATGAAGGTGATGTGCGTATTCAAGGAGTTTACCGCAACCAATGGAACAGTGTGGCATTCCCCTACCAGACGGGGTCTATCAATGCAGAGTATAAATTTCCAGTTGGGAAAGGGGAAGATTTTCTGACAGTCGGTGGTCAGGTTTTGTATGACAAGGCCGGTACCGTACAACTGCAGACGGTACACATGCTTCCCATGGTAAATTTTCATAAATCACTCAGCACCAACAAGGTTTCCTATTTATCCCTTGGGTTCATGGGTGGCATGGTCAACCGCCGGCTAGACCGATCAAGGGTAACCACCAACAGCCAGTACGATGGTTTTTATTTCAATGGATCCCTCCCCGATGGTGAAACCTTTACTGGTGCTTACTCCTACGCAGACATGTCGGTAGGCATGAGTTTCAATACTACTTTGGGAAGCAATGACCAGCACTATGTTTTTGGTGGATTGGCTTATCACCATTTCAATAAACCCATGCATTCATTTTATGGTAATATAGCACACCTGCCCAAATGGGTGGCATCTGGCGGATTAAAACTCAACCTTGATGACGTTACCTACATCACTTTTCATGGCGACATAACCGATCAAAAACCCTTCAGGGAGATGATGGGGGGTGGTACCTTTTCAAAACGGCTGGGGGATGAGTACGCTTCAACAACTACGGTTCATGCCGGGATGTATTACAGGAATAACGATGCCATTGTTCCGGTGTTAAAATTTGATGTCAACCAACTCTCCATCGGTATCAGCTATGACATCAATATCTCTGCCTTGGCTCCTGCCAGCCTCAACAGGGGAGGCTTTGAAATATCGCTTGGGTACCTGGCCATCAAGCCCAAGCATGCTGACATAATCCTCTGTCCCAAGTTTTGATCATTGGTGCTGGTTTTTGCAAGGTTTATTCTTTTTTCCCGGAAACAAAAAAATACTGTTTCTCTGTTGTAAATTAGCAGGGTAATTCAATTTTAATTCAATAATTCGAAACAATGGCTATTCAACAAGGACAAATGGCTCCCGATTTCAGTCTTTTCAATACAGAGAAGAACAAGGTGAGTCTCGCAGATTACAAAGGTAAAAACCTGGTAATCCTTTTTTTTCCACTGGCTTTTACCGGTGTTTGTACAACTGAACTCTGTACAGTAAGGGACAATTTGAATGTTTATACATCACTCAATGCTGATGTTGTTGGTATTTCAGTAGACTCACTTTTCAGTCTTGGAAAGTTCAAGGAAGAACAACAGTACAATTTCCCATTGCTTTCTGATTTCAACAAAGAAACATCCCAGGCATATGGAGCTTTCTATGATGAGTTTGTGCTCGACATGAAAGGGGTTGCCCGCAGGGCAGCTTTTGTGGTTGACAAAGATGGTATGGTACAATATGCTGAAGTGCTAGAAAGCGCTGGAGATCTTCCCAATTTCGATGCCATCAAAGAAGCCCTGTCTGGCCTGAACTGATTCTAAAGGACCTGTACAATAAGGAACTTGAGATAATTGGTGTTCTCTAATCCTCTGATGATCGGATGGTCAGCAGATTGTGATTGAAATACCACCTGTCTCAAGTTTCTTTTTGCGTCCTTGGCAGCCATTTCAATGGTTTGATAAAATACGTCCGGCTGCACGAGATTTGTACAAGAGGATGTTACCAGGAAACCTCCAGGCTTCAGGAGCTTCATCCCCCTGAGGTTGATTTCCTTGTACCCCCCAATGGCATTCTGCACATTTTCACGGCTTTTGGTAAATGAAGGAGGGTCGAGCATCACTACATCCCATTTCTTGTCTTCTTTGCTCCACTGCTTCAGTGCATCAAAGGCATTGATGGCTTGGAAACTGATGTTGTCTAGTTGGTTCAGGGCTGCATTTTCCCTGGCCTGTGCTACAGCATTTTCAGAGATGTCCAAACCCAATACATGTTTTGCACCATAGCTGGCCGCATGGATCTCAAATGTACCGGTATAGCAAAATGCACCCAACACATCAGCTCCTTTGACAATATGTTCGATGGCCCTGCGGTTATCCCTTTGGTCAAGAAAATATCCGGTCTTCTGTCCCTTCTCTATGTCCACCAGGAACTTCAGGCCATTTTCAACAATCGGAATCTTGGTATCAAAAGGGTTGGAGAGAAATCCTTTTTTCTGCTCCATTCCTTCCATTTCCCTGACCCCAACGTCATTTCGCTCATAAATACCCTTGGGAGAAAATATGTTTTCCAATGCTGCAACAATCTCGTTTTTCCACTTGTCGATCCCCAGGGCTAGGGTTTGCAAAACAAAATAGTCGTTGAATTTGTCAATGATCAATTGTGGCAATCCGTCTGCCTCGCCAAAAATCAACCTGCAGTTTTCAGTATAACCAATTTTTTTACGGTACTCCCATGCTTCCAGGATTCTCCTGTGAAAGAAAGCTGCATTGATTTCCTCCGCCTTGTTTCTGGTGAGGAGCCTTATCGGAATCCTTGAAACAGGGTTGAAATACCCTCTTCCCACGAATTTGTGGTCATAGGTATACACATCAGCAATGTCGCCAGCCTCCATCGCATCATCCATCAAATCAATCTCATTGGAGAATATCCATGGATGACCGCTCACTACCCTGTTGCTGATTTTTCTGTTTAAAACCACTTTCTTCATGCTGCAAAGGTAAACTTTCGTGGAAAAGGCAGAAATTTGCATTTCTCAGGTATAAAACGCGACAATTTGGCTTGACAATAGAAGATGGCAAGCCATTTGAGCAGTATTAATTGCAAATTCAAACACCATGGAAGAAAAAGAAATGACGCAAAATGAAGAACAGGTTCCTGCTGAAAACATTGAAAATGAGGTCAAGGAGACCATCACTGAAATTGATCAGCTGAAGTTGGATGTAGAAGAACAGAAGCAGAAATTCATCAGGCTTTATGCTGAGTTTGATAATTTCAAGCGCCGGAATGCCAAGGAGCGGGTTGATCTGATCCAGACTGCCGGAAGGGATGTGATCCAGTCGATGCTGGAAGTGATGGATGACTGCGACAGGGCAGAAAAACAGCTTCAAACCAGCGAAGACTTGCAACAAATCAGGCAAGGCATACAAATTGTTTTCACCAAACTCAGGAACACCCTGCAGGCAAAGGGTGTCAAGGAAATGAAAAGCATTGGTGAAGAATTCAACCCAGATATTCACGAGGCCATCACTGAAATTCCGGTCAATGACCCTTCAATGGTAGGTAAAGTAGTTGATGAAGTGGAGAAGGGCTATACCCTTAATGATAAAATCATCAGGTATTCAAAAGTGGTTGTAGGAAAATAAATGGCTTTGTCCAACTAAACAGCAGATATGTCCAAACGCGATTATTACGAGATACTGGGGGTGACCAAATCCTCTTCAGCGGATGAGATCAAGAAAGCCTACCGCAAGGTGGCCATGCAATTCCATCCTGACAGAAATCCTGGCGACAAGGCCGCTGAGGAAAAATTCAAGGAAGCTGCTGAGGCCTATGAGGTACTCAGCGACCAGGAAAAACGTGCCCAGTATGATAGGTATGGCCATGCAGGAATGAACAGCCGTGGCGCCGGATTTGGTGGTGGACAGGGCATGAACATGGATGATATTTTCAGCAATTTTGGAGATATTTTCGGAGACGATATTTTCGGAAGCTTTTTTGGAGGCGGCGGTGGTCGCCAACGTGGTGGTGGTGGCAGGGCCAGGGGAACCAGGGGCAGCAATCTTCGCATCAAGTTGAAGATGAATTATGAGGAGATTGCCAAGGGCGCCAACAAAACGGTTAAGGTTAAAAAATATACAGGATGCACCAGCTGTGGTGGTTCTGGTGCAAAGGATAAAAATGCGGTACAGACCTGTGGTACCTGTGGAGGAAGCGGACAGGTGAGAAAGGTTACCAATACTTTCCTGGGGCAGATGCAAACAGTGGGCACTTGCACCACCTGTAGTGGAGAAGGGTCAACCATCACCAGCAAATGTACTTCCTGCAAAGGAGAGGGCAGGGTGTATACCGAAGAAACCATCAATATTGACATACCAGCCGGTGTGCAGGATGGCATGCAGCTCAGCCTGAGTGGAAAGGGCAATGCCGGTGAACGTGGCGGCGCAGCAGGTGATTTGATTGTACTGATTGAAGAGGAGCCGCATGCTGAATTGCAGCGCGACAACCTCAATGTGATATACGATATGCACATCAGTTTCCCTGACGCCGTATTTGGCGCCAATCTTGAAGTGCCTACCATTGATGGCAGGGCCAAAATCAAGATTCCACCCGGTACGCAAGGAGGAAAAATTTTCAGGTTAAAAGGAAAGGGTTTCCCCTCCATAAACTCATATGAAAAAGGCGACCAATTGATCCATGTCAATGTATGGATCCCGCAAGAGCTGTCTGCAGAAGAAAAAGAAATGGTAGAGAAAATGAGAGAAGCCAAAAACTTTCAGCCCCAACCCGACAAGAGCGAGAAAAGCTTTTTCTCCAAGGTCAAGGAAATGTTCGGGTCATAACTTTCGCAAAAATTATTCTGCGATTTGCATGATCTCATCAAGGTTCCTGCCATATCCATTGTAGTCCAGCCCGTAGCCAACCACAAAAAGATTGGGGATCTCAAATCCCTTATAATCAATTTGAACAGGGAATTTCGTAGCCTCTATTTTGTGCAGCAAAGCACAGATTTTTAATGAGCGGGGTTGCTGGTGCATCAACTGGGGAAGAAACGCCGAAAGCGTTTTTCCTGTGTCAACAATGTCTTCAAGAATGATGACATCCCTTTCAAAAACATCAGACTCAAGACCAATGGCGGTAACCACTGACCCTGAAGATTTGGTTCCTTTGTATGAAGCGAGTTTGATGAAACTGATTTCAGCAGGGATTTCTATTTTCTTGAAAAGGTCTGAAGCAAACATGAACGATCCGTTCAGTATAGCGATGAAGAGTGGTTTTTTGCCATCATAATCAGCATTGATTGTAGCTGCCATTTTTTCAATGGCTGTGTTGATGTCTGCCTTGCTCAAGTAAGGCACAAACAATTTATCCAATACCTGTTTTTTCATGTTATTTTTTTTGGGATCTTGATTTTTTGACCAACCTGCAGGGCTTCTTTCTTCAAGTGGTTGACTTTTTTCAGGACATCCACTGTAGTGTCATATTTTTTGGAGAGGCTGTAGAGGGATTCGCCTTTTTTTACCACATGCGTTTTTTTGATCTTGATGCGCTTCTCTGATTTTTCTTTTGCTGGCTTTGTGCTAATGTATTTCTCCTCTGGCTCAATGCTTTTGTTGCTATTTTCAACAACATCTAATGGCCTGTTCCTGATTGTCTCTAAGTAGTTTTTCAGGTCTTGATCTTCTTCATTTTCTGCAAACTTGTTCAGTTCATTGAGATGATAGGCCTCAATGTATTTGATAAGGGTCTGGGCATAAATCGGATTGGTGGCGTATCCAGCCTTTTTCAGTCCCCAGGCCCATGCTGCATAATCATTGGCATCATAATCAAACAGGAATGCATAGCGTGGCTGGGATTTGAGGTAATCAGAATGGTCAAGGTAGGATGCTGTCGCGTTATCATATTTCCTGAAACATTCTCCCTCTTCATCATCATTGTGGTATACTTTTTCACCTGTCCAGCTGCTCTTGCATTTGATGCCAAAATGGTTGTTTGATTGCAACACAAGGTCACTTTTTCCGGCATTTGTTTCATGGATGCCCTGGGCAATTTTAATGGATGCAGGAACACCTGTTCTTTCCATTTCCTTCACCGCGAGCGCTGCATATTGCTCAATGTATTTGATGATGTTTTCATTGGGGGCTTCCTGTGAAATGGCAGGGCAGACACTTGAAAACAAAAAAGTGAATATTAAAAAGAGGGTATTTTTTGGTTTCATTTTTTCATTTTTTAAGCAGGATGCTCAATCCATCCCTGACGGTCAACATTAGTTTTTCCACCCGATCGTCTGCACGAATAAATGCGTTGAACGCAGCAATAGCTTTTGCATTCTTACCACTGATTTTTTCTTTCAGCACTTCCCCATGGAAAAGCACATTATCTATGATGAAAAAAGTGCCGGGTTTGACTTTTTCAATCAACAAACCATAATAGTTGAGGTATCCCGTTTTATCTGCATCGATGAAAACCAGGTCCCAGCTCTCATCCATCGCTGGCAACAATTCCATGGCGTTTCCCACATACAATCTAATCTGATCAGCATGTTCACTTCTATCGAAATAGGCCTGTGCAATATCAGCATCCTCTTTTCGCAGTTCAATGGTATGCAAAAATCCATCAGAAGAAAGTCCTTTGGCCAGGCAAATGGCACTATAGCCTGTAAAGGTGCCGATCTCCAAAATCCGCTTTGGTTTGATCATCTTGCTGAGCATGGAAAGCAGGTTTCCCTGAAGCGGTCCGCTGATCATATGGGGCTCGGCATGGTTCTCCTGGGTAAACGCATGGATCTCTTGCAACAGCGCGTCTGTTGCAGAACTGTTCTTTTCTGCGTATTCATTGGCCAAAGGAAGGATGAAATCCATTGTTGTAAAATTACACCCTTCAGTCCTTAGCAACAAGGGACAACTGTTGCAGAAAAGCGAAATTTTTTATCAGCCCTTCTTTGAAATCAGCATCAAACCGAGAAAAGTGAGCATTCCATTGATCAGGAGCATTTCAAATCCAATCTGATAGCCATTGAACCAAGTGGCGGCATTCTTGCCCAGGGCATAACAGGCCGCAGGGGCAATCAGGCAAACAGCGGTTACGCCATATCCAGCGCCCAACGTTCTTTTTGTCAGGATGCCAAAGGCGAACAAGCCCAATAATGGCCCATAGGTATAGCCTGCCAGATCCAAGATGATGCCAATGATGGATTTGTTGTCAATCCATTTGAAGAGCATGATGCAGAAAAGAAAGATGACCGCAAAGCTCAGGTGCACGGCAATCCTTGTTTTTTTCTGTGAGGCTTCAGAAAGACCTTCTTTTCTCCTGATGCCCAGAATATCAATGCAAAAGGACGATGTCAATGCGGTGAGGGCTCCATCGGCGCTGGGGAACAATGCGGAAATCAGAGCAATGATAAAAATGATGCCAATGGCAGGAGGAAGATGAAAAAGAGCTATGGTGGGAAACAGGTCATCACCGATGACATTCTTGCCTTCAAACAAGAATTCTTTTCCATCATAGGTTGCACCCTTGTCAGAGAGGTAGAGATAAAGGAGTCCTCCCAAGACCAGAAACAGCAGGTTCACCAGCACCATGATTGCCGTGAAAGTGAAAATATTTTTTTGGGAATCTTTCATTGTTCGGACACTGATGTTTTTCTGCATCATTTCCTGGTCAAGCCCCGTCATGGCGATGGCAATCACCGCACCTCCAATAATATTTTTCAAAAAGAAAGCTTTGCTGTTGATGTCCGTTTCAAAAATTTTCGTGTAACCCTTCTCCGTCATCATCCCCAATGCCTGTCCGATAGAAAGGTCAAGGCTGGAAAGGATGTAGACAAGACAGATGACCAGTCCTATCAACATGAAACTTGTTTGTAACGTATCCGTATAAACGATTGTCTTGACGCCCCCTTTCCAGGTATAGAGCAGGATCATCAATAAAATCAATGCAGCTGTAAAGACAAAGGGCACGTTCATCTTGTCAAGAATGAAAATCTGCAACACATTGATCACAAGGAATAGCCGGGCTGTTGCACCAAAAGTTCTTGAGATGATGAAGAACAAGGCACCTGTTTTATAACTTTCTTTTCCAAAACGCTGGTCAAGATAATGGTAGATGGAAGTGAGGTTCAGTTTGTAATACAAGGGAATCAATACATAGGCAATGGCAAGGTATCCGAAAATATATCCGATGATGACCTGGAAATAGGCGAATCCATTGAATCCTGTGGGGGAGATGTTCCCCACGGTGCCGGGTACTGAAACAAAGGTGACCCCGGAAAGGGAAGTGCCAATCATGCCAAACGCTACCAGCATCCAGTTTGAATTTCTGTTGCCAATGAAGAAGGATTCGTTGGTGGCATTCCTTGATGTGTACATGGCCACACCCAACAAAAGGGTAAAATACCCTAAAACGAAAGAAAAAAGCAGTAAAGAAGACATGTTTTTCCGTTTAAGTCGGCAAGGTAATGCATTTAAAAATATCTATTTTTGATGAATGTTAGAGAGGTTGTTCATCCAGAATTATGCAATCATCGCACAATTGGATATTTCGTTTTCCAAGGGGTTGGTGATTATTACCGGGGAAACCGGCGCCGGCAAGAGCATCCTGATGGGTGCACTGGGGTTG
>CAILKQ010000150.1 GCA_903834825.1 uncultured bacterium
CCTTCCCTTGTGGACGGGTTGATCATCAAAAAGCAAGTCATGAAAAAATTTTCGTTGCTTATTCTTTTTGCTGCAGTGATTGGGTTCACTGCAACTGCACAGCGCTATGCCGTTATCGATACCCGTTATATCCTCAGCAAGTTGCCTGAGAATACGGAGGCACAGAAAAAGCTTGATGCGTACAGCATCCAGTGGCAGCAGGAAATCGACTTGAAGCAGGCCGCCTTGGATCAGCTGTACAGGAATTTTGAATCCGAGAAGGTGATGTTGAGCGAAGACCTCTTGAAAAAAAGGGAGGATGACCTGTTCAACAAAGAAAAAGAACTGAGGGATCTTCAAAAAAAGCGATTCGGCTTTGAGGGAGACCTTTTCAAAAGAAGGCAGGAACTGGTAAAGCCAATCCAAGACAAGGTATACAGCGCGGTACAAAAATTGGCATTGAGCAGGCAATATGACCTGATATTGGATAAAAGTGAAGGAATTACCATTATCTTTGCCGACCCCAAACTGGATAAAAGTGATGATATCCTAAAAGAGTTAACGGGGAAATAAAAAAAGCATATTTTCGAATCAACAAAAAACAAACAAGCAGCAATGAAACAAATCTTAAGCCTTGGTCTGGTGATGATCGCGTTGGTAGCCTTCAATCCATTCCTCAATGCACAGAACAAAACAGGATACGTTAGCATAGACGAAGTGGTTCAGCTCATGCCTGATTACAAAAAAGCAACCGCTGAAATGGCCCAGTTCGACAGCGCCCTCCAAATTAATTATGGTGAAACCTTGAGGGAGTTGAACCGCCAGGACAGCCTTTTCAAAGCAGATTCATTGAAGATGGCACCGGCAGCCAAAACTGCCAAGAAAGAGCAGATGAAGAAGTTGCTCGTAGAACTTCAGGGATATGAGCAAAACTATCAGCAGCAAATGCAGCAAAAGCAAGAAGAGATGATGGCTCCTGTTGCCCAAAAAGCCAACCAGCTGATCGCTGATGTTGCCAAAGCCAATGGATATGCTTATGTGTTCAGGAAAGAAGCACTGGTTGTTTCACCTGAAGGCGATGATATCCTGCCGCTGATCAAAAAGAAATTAGGAGGTGTTGTTGCCCCGGCCCCGAAACCGGCAGCAAAATAAAGGAACTGACCGAAACATTTGTTTCGGTCTTTTTTTGCTCTTTTTTGGATCATAACAGGAAAATGCGACTTTTCGCACGCCGCAATTAATAATGCTGGGCTTGAATCTCATTTTTCCCTTAGTTTCAGCCTTTCAAAGCATTGAAAAATGAAACAAGCCATCGGTATTTTTGATTCCGGATTGGGAGGCCTTACTGTGATGAAAGAGATTCACCAGCGGCACCCGGAGTATGACTACATCTATCTGGGAGACAATGCCCGTGCTCCTTATGGCCCCAGGGATTTTGAAACGGTTTACCAATATACCCTTGAAGCCGTTCAATGGTTGTTCAACCGAGGATGCCCCCTGGTTATCCTCGCTTGCAACACGGCTTCAGCCAAAGCCCTCCGCAGCATTCAACAACGAAATCTTCCCGGAATAGACCCCAGCAAAAGGGTGCTCGGCGTGATCCGCCCCACCACCGAAGTCATTGGCGACTATACTGAAACAAAACATATTGGTATCCTTGGAACACAGGGCACCATTGATTCTGGTTCTTATGTGATTGAGGTTGGGAAAGCCTTTCCAGACCTGCATGTTCACCAGCAGGCCTGCCCCGCCTGGGTGCCCCTGGTGGAATCTGGAGACTACCTTGATTTTACCATTGCCGACCCCATCATCCGCGATTGCCTGATACAACTGCTTGACCAATCTGATGATATTGATACAGTCTTGCTGGCTTGCACGCATTATCCGCTGCTGTATCCCCGCATCCGTGCCATGTTACCACCAGACATCAATGTGGTTTCGCAGGGTGAAATTGTGGCGGACAGCCTTTCGGCCTACCTCTTGCGCCATCCTGAAATGGAAGCCCGATTGTCCAAAGGTGCCAGTTTACAATTTTGCACCACCGGAGACCCTGAAAGTTTTAAGCAGGCAGCTGGAGTTTTTTGGGGTGAAGGGATTGGGATGGTTGAACTTGCCAGCCGCCAACCATAGGTTGGTAAAAAGGCAGGGGGGTTGAAGTGGTTTAAGGGAGGTGCCTTCAGTTTTTCCATCATCTCGCTGTTTTTTTGCTTTCAATAAAAAAATGTACTACTTTTGCCGTCCTTTCACGAAGCCTCGGTTGTGGTGACCCGGGGTAATTTGAACAGAAAAGACCGCTTCTCCCGGTCGTTTATTCAGCAACAAAGGAAATAAAAAGAATCATGAAACGTACATTTCAACCTCATCGTAAGCGCAGGAAAACCGTTCACGGATTTCGCAAGCGCATGGAATCAGCCAACGGACGTGCCGTATTGGCCAACAGAAGAAAAAAAGGACGTAGGAAACTGACCGTTTCTGACGAAAGCAGATTGAAGTAATCAGGTCCGCCTGTTATTTTACATAATCATAGCTCCGGATGCAATCTGGGGCTATTTTTGTTATGTGAAATTGATGCAGGGGCATTTTTAGTTCATACGACATCAGTATAAATCTGACTAACTTAAGCACCAGAACCATCGTTTTTACATTGTGATTTTAAATTAGCAATTTGACGCAGCGCCATACACTATCAAAAACTGAAAGACTCAAATCCTACAAAAGGATCAGGATTCTTTTTGCCCAAGGGCAGAAGTTTAAGGTGTTTCCGTTGGTGGTTTATTTTTTGCTTCGCGTTGAAGAAGTTGAAGGAGGTTTAGAGAGGTTAAGGGAGGTTAATCCAGTTGAAAGGGTTGAAGGGGTTGAAGTGGTTGAAGGCTTGCTTCAGATGGGGGTTTCTGTTGGAAAAAGACACTTCAAAAGAGCCGTTGACAGAAACTTGCTAAAACGCCGTATCCGTGAAGCCTATAGAAAACAGAAGCTGGAATTAAAAGAAACCCTGATGGCATCAGGCATCTCCATGGATATTTTCTTCGTTTATTCCAATGCCCGTATCAGTGATTATGCAGAGATAGAAACAGCCATGACCAATGGATTGTCATTGCTCAAGGATAAAATATTGGCCAAATGACAGATGAATATTACATGAAAATGGCTTTAAAAGAAGCCGAAAAAGCATTTGAAGAAGGCGAAGTGCCCGTTGGCGCCATCGTGGTCATTAACGATCGGATTATTTCAAGAGGCTACAACATGGTTGAAAAACTCAAGGACCCAACGGCCCATGCAGAAATCATTGCCCTTACCTCTGCATTCAATGCCCTTGGAGCCAAATACCTCCCTGATGCCACCTTGTATGTAACAGTTGAACCCTGCCTGATGTGTGCCGGAGCACTCCACTGGAGCAAGGTAGGCCGCATCGTTTGGGGCGCATCAGATGTCAAGAATGGCCATCATGTCTACACCGATGATCGCAACCCCTTTCATCCCAAAACCCAAGTATTGACCGGCCTCCTCGCTGATGAAGCATCCGATCTCATGAAAGCGTTTTTTAAGGCAAGGAGATTGTAATAGCAAAGCATCAGGTTCTGTTAGTTTTTACACCTCAACCTCCCCAGCCGGGGCTGTTCTGTAAATCATGAAATCCTTACAATTTTGGAATCTGATTCCAAAATTGTAAGGATTTTCACCCATTGCCGAAAACTCTATAGAAGGTAAAACTGACTTATTCCTTTTTTGCTCGGTCCGGTCACAATTTGTGACCGCATTCGCTGGAGGGCTGCTTCCTTCAACCCCCCTGCCTTTTTACCAACCTATGGTTGGCGGCAGGTAAATTCAACCTCCCTCAACCTCCTTCAACCTCCCTCAACCTTTCCTGCCTTCGGCAGGTTTACCAACCTATGTTTGGCAAGCTCAACCATTAAAGCCAATTCTCTCCCTGTCTTGCCAATTTTTTTGATTGACTTTCTCATCAAGTAGATTTTCAATAGCTGTGTAGATTTCATTCAATTGAGCATCGTGATTAGCAATTCGATTTTTTAAGAATTCCAGTTGTCCAGAAACATCCTTGAGTTCAACAATTGCTTTACGCATGGCAACAAATGCCCGTATAATTGCGATATTCATTTTTATGGCTACTTCACTTCTAAGAATACTTGCCAACATAGACACTCCATGTTCAGTTAGTGCAACTGGATTTCTTCTTATGCCGCCCCAACTTGAGGTCACAATTTGTGACCTCAAGTTTTGAAACTCTAAGTCATTGATAATGAACATAAAATCTTCAGGAAATCGTTTGATATTTCTATTGATTGATTGTTTTAAAACCTTTGTTGGAATACCATATAATTCAGCCAAATCAAAATCCAGCATTACTTTTTGCCCCCTGATTTCATATATTTTCGATGTAATGATTTTGAGTTCCATTGTTTAAAGCTATTTACAAATCATCTGGTCGAAAACCGAAAAAGACCTTAAAAATTTGTTTTTTCTTCTTGTTTTCACCCAATTCATCCATCTACTGTTAACATCAAACTCTTCAACAGGCCGCAGGCCCCTTCAACCCCTTCAACTTTATTGCCATTATCCACTAAACCCAAAAAACCATCCTCCAAACCCTTAAACCATTGAACCCTTCATTATCTTCGCAATCTAAAACAAACAATATGTCATTCACACTTCCCGCTTTACCATACACACACGATGCACTTGAGCCGCATATCGATACCTTGACGATGCAGATCCACCACGGAAAGCACCACCAGGCTTATGTAGACAACCTGAACAAGGCTGTAGCAGGAACACCCAACGAAGGAAAATCTCTTGAGGAGTTGGTGGCAGTTGCAGGAACCATTTCACCGGCAGTCCGCAACAACGGCGGTGGACATTGGAACCATACCTTTTTCTGGGAAAGCCTTGCCCCCAATGCAGGTGGTGCACCAGAAGGAACCCTTGCTTCGGCCATTGATGCAGCCTTCGGTTCTTTTGATGCTTTCAAGGAAAAATTTGCGGCAGCAGGCATGACCCGCTTCGGAAGCGGCTGGGCTTGGTTGTTGATCAAAGATGGCAAGCTCGAGATTTCATCAACCCCCAACCAAGACAATCCATTGATGGATGTTGCGGAAGTAAAAGGAACACCCATTCTTGGTGTTGACGTTTGGGAGCATGCTTATTACCTCAAATACCAAAACCGCAGGGCTGATTACCTGTCTGCCTTTTGGTCTGTTGTAAGCTGGAATAAAGTAACAGCACGTTTTCAAGCAGGATCGTAACCACTGCCACCCCAGGGGTGACAACGCGATATTCGATGAAGGGCCTTCCATAGGCCCTTTATCATTCCATACTTCTTGAGCGCATCAATCGCGTATTGAGAGCAGGTGGGGGTATAGCGGCATTTCGGTCCTAACCAAGGTGAAATCACCATCCTGTAGATGTAAATCATCAGCAAAAAAGGGGAAATCAGCAGCTTTCTGATGGTGTTTTTCATCCTATTCATTAGGTGTAAAGCTATTCAATACGGTGCAAAAGACAATTTTTGGGTAGGATTAAACTGCAGAAAAATGGTGGTTCCCACTTGCAGGGGTCGCGGTCAGTTTTGAATTTTATCAAAATTACCATTCATGCAAAACCCAAACCAAATTTACCGCATCAAAAGCCTCGGCCCACACCTTGTTCTGGTCTACAATGATCACCCATTGGCAGACCCTGAAACCCTTGCAATCAGTTTTCTGCAAAAGATCTTGAACAAGCAGCACCTGGAATCCATGCAATTCCTGGGAAACCGCGTAAGGCTCAACAAATTCAACAATCTTTCTGAACCGGAACTGCATTATCTGATCGGGCGGTACCAAAAAAGGTATGATTCTCTGTCGAGCATTTTCATTTCCGTTGATGAGAAGAAATTCAAGAAAAAAAGGCTGACCATGACTGGCCAGCACGAAACCGGCTGTTGCTTTGAACACCATTGCGAGATCATCCGCGGCAGCTGGCAAATGGAATTGTACAGCCATGAGGGCGAGTGGCTGGTGGTCAGCGTCGACATGGAGGGTGTAGATTTCTAATTGTTTCATCAGTTTCTGCGAATCCATTAATTTGCTTCAAAACGCTCCCCGTTTTTTATTAACTTAGCATCTCAAAATCAAATTTTTTGTCGGAACAGCAATCATTTTTCAAGCGACTAAGGACTGGTGGTAAAGAAGAATCAGAGATGAGCTTTATTGATCATCTGGAGGCTTTGCGTTGGCACATCGTTAGGGCTGTTTTGGCTATCCTGATCAGCGCCATTGTTTTTTTCATTTACATTGATGAAATTTTTGATGTGGTCATCATGGGGCCAACCCGTAATGATTTTATCTCATACCGGATTTTTTGCAAAATGAGCCACGTGCTAGGCTTGGGCGAATCCCTCTGCATGCCGCCAATGAAAATGAACCTCCAGGTTACCTCCATCAGCGGAACTTTTATGTCGAGCATCACGATTGCTGTGGTGGGAGGATTGCTGGTGGCCCTGCCTTTTGTTTTCCTTGAAATCTGGAAATTCATCAAGCCGGCCTTGAAGCCTACTGAACTGAAGTACACACAGGGAATTATTTTTTGGGTGAGTTTGTTCTTTTTTATTGGAGTTGCATTCGGCTACTTTATGCTGGCCCCCTTTACCTTCAACTTCCTCTCCAATTATACCATTGGTGGGATGGGCGTGATCGATTACAGACCAACATTAACGGATTATCTTGATACACTGATCGATATAGCACTGGGCGCTGGCATTGCTTTTGAACTGCCCATGGCCACCTGGTTGCTTTCAAAATTGGGCATCATCACCCCAGGCTTCCTCCGCACCTACAGGAAGTATGCCTATGTAGTGCTCCTTGTATTGGCTGCCATCATTACCCCTTCACCCGATTGGGGGTCACAGCTGATTGTTGTAGTACCACTGGTACTGCTCTATGAAATCAGTATTGTGATTGCTACCAGGGTGCAGAAGAAGAGAGATGCGGAGTGGGAATAAAATTTTAGTATGAAAATAGCCATCGGTTCAGACCACGCAGGATTCAATTACAAGGAAGCCATCAAGGACCACCTCCAGCAAGCGGGTCATGATGTAGAAGATTTGGGAACCTTCACTGAAGCCTCATGCGATTATCCTGATTATGCCCACGCTGTGGCCAATGCTGTGGAAGAAGGTAAGGCAGATTTTGGCGTATTGGTCTGTGGATCCGCCAATGGAGTAGCCATCACCGCCAACAAACACGCCGGCATTCGTGCCGCTATCTGTTGGGAAAAGGAAATTGCCGTTTTGGCAAGGGCACACAACAATGCCAACATTATTTGCATTCCCGCCCGCTTTGTTTCTACCGATGCAACTTTCGAAATGGTGGACGCATTTCTTGCCACACCATTTGAGGGTGGAAGGCACCAGACCAGGGTTGGGAAGATCTGACGTATTCATCTCCTTGCTCCCGTAGTTTAATTGAGAATTATTCACGAACTTGCTCGTGCTCAATAATCTCAACATTAAACATACGAAAATGATCAAGTTAGTAGCAATGGCATTTTTGCTCATGCTGTCGGTGACAGGAATTGCGCAGAAGAAAAAACAAAAGGCACCAGATCCGCAGACATTTGCGGCAACCATCACCACAGAAGACCTCAGCAGGCACCTGTATATCATCGCCGGCAAGGAAATGGAAGGCCGTGAAACCGCCACAGAAGGGCAACGAAAGGCGGCCACCTATATTGAAAATCATTTCAAATCCCTTGGATTGAAACCTGCCAACAACGGCAGTTACCAGCAATCTTATCCTGTTTACCGCGATGAGCCAGCTTCCTCAGAACTGAGCTTGAACGGCAAGACATTCGAAGCCAACAAGGACTATGTTCCTTTCCCGCAGTGGAACAGTAACGCCACCAGCTATTTTTCAGAAGTGGTTTTTGTAGGACATGGCCTGGTAGACAAGGACGTGGATGATTATGCAGGATTGAATGTTGCCGGTAAGGCAGTACTGATGCTCGATGGAGCTCCATCCGGGTTCAAGCCCTCCGCCCAGGGATTTCGTGGTTCATCCAGCATGTACGGAAAAATCATTACAGCCCGCAGCAAAGGTGCCGCAGCCGTTATCATGGCAGGAGCAGGATTTCCGCGCAGGGCAAGTTCCATGCCAGGAAACCAATACACCAATATTTACAAGGCTGAGCAATACCCCAATACCTTCATTGTTGCAGATGAAACGGCAAAAGCGATCGCAGGCCAAGACTGGGACGGTTGGAAAGAAGCCGGAAAGTCTTCCAAAGTGCCCGGAAAACTGCTGAAAGCCAACCTGAAACTTTCTTTCCAGAGGAAAACAGAAGAACTGTCGAGCAGCAATGTCTTGGCTTATATCGAAGGTTCTGACAAGAGCGACGAATGGCTGATCATCACTGCACACTACGACCACCTGGGCAAGAGGGGTGATGTGATTTATTATGGTGCTGATGACGATGGTTCAGGTACTGTGGGTGTGCTGGAAATTGCTGAGGCCTTCGTAAAAGCCAAGGCTGCAGGCAATGGCCCACGCAGGAATGTGTTGTTCATGACAGTCAGCGGCGAGGAAAAAGGGCTCTGGGGATCTGAATATTTTTCAGAGCATCCGACTGTTCCGATGGACAAGGTTACGGCTGATTTGAACATTGACATGATCGGAAGGACTGATACTGAACGCACCACAGGGGATACGTTGAACTATGTGTATGTGGTGGGTGATGACAAGTTGAGCACCGAACTGAAGCCGATCAGCGAGGCGATGAACAACAAGTTCATCAAGATGACCTTGGATTACAAATTCAACGACCCCAACGACCAGAACAGGATCTATTACAGGAGCGACCATTTCAATTTCGCCCGCAAAGGTGTTCCCATCATTTTCTATTACGATGGCATGTTGAAAGCCGACTACCATAAGCCAACCGATACCCCTGACAAGATCAATTATCCATTGCTTGCCAAACGCGCCCAACTTGTGTTTTACACTGCCTGGGAGATGGCCAATAGAGAAGCTTTGTTGAAAAGGGATATTGACTTGAAATAATTATTATATCCAATCTGTGTACCATCCACTTACAATTGATATAAAATTGTTATACAAAAAAAGTTAATCCATAAATATTAAGGATATTTGCAAAATACTATTTACAGTAGTAGTCAGGGCCAAAAGCAAAGAAAATTTTAGTACAATCCAATCATTCAAAAAACCATGGCGATGACCAGCAAGCCAATAATTGTTCAATTAAAGAACAACATACTTTTCAGGTATCTGAAAACGGGTATGTTTTTGAATTTTATTTTTTCATTACCCTTTATCTGTGGGTGACTTGGCGAAGCTTTGATAATTCGTGAACATGAAGGAACAGGTTACAAAAAAATGGTTGGTTGTATACACCAAACCACGCTGGGAAAAGAAAGTGAATACATCCCTTGTCAATAAAGGGATTGAAGCCTATTGCCCCCTTAACAAAGTGAGACGGAAGTGGTCCGACCGGATGAAAACCATCGAGGAGCCGCTGTTCAAAAGCTATGTGTTCGTGAAGGTAGAAGATGCCGGAATGACAGAAGTACGCTTTGTGGATGGCGTGCTGAACTATGTTTACTGGAACGGGAAACCTGCCATTGTGAGGGAAGAAGAGATCATCGAGATCAAGAAATTCATGTCCGAATATGAAGATGTTGAAGTTTCCAGCATTGAGCTGAAACCCTCAGATGCAGTGGTTTTGAACGCTGGCGTGATGATGGGCGCAACCGGCAGGGTAATGCGCATGATGGGCAACAATACTGTTGAAGTACGAATCGACAGCCTTGGTTTTATCCTCACTGCTAAATTTGACAAGAAGACCGTAAGCAAGGTTTAGTTTTTAAAATGCTGTCATACAACAGACGGTAAACCTTTGCAAAATTTGCCAATCAAGGCAAACGAATACCATCACAACTGAATTTACAATGACTAGAAAGTTTCTGTATAGGCTTTTTATGCCTATGATTTTGCTTGCCTACCTGAGCTCCTGCACTACTTACAAGCAGTTGCAATATTTGCAGGGAGATATTGATTCCACAAAGTATAGCCAGTTCAAGGTTCCTGAGCAGCGGATCCAAAAAGGCGATCAGATCAGCATTGCCGTATTCAGCGACAATGCAGCAGCCAGTTCTATGTTCAATACCGGCTCCATCCCACAAGCCACTGGCGCGATGGGGCAGTCTGCCGGCAGTGGTGTATCAGCTGCAGGAAACGTGTACGAGGTAGACCAGGAAGGAAATATATTTTTCCCACAGATTGGCAAACTCAATGTAGAAGGCCTTACCAGAGAGGGGATGACAAAGCTCCTGGACAGCAAACTCAAGGACAAACTGCTCATCAACCCATATTATGTGATTCGTTTTCTCAACCTCAAGATCACGGTTTTTGGGGATGTGGGTGCTCCGGGGGTTTATCCTTTGGTAAGGGAGAATACCAACATATTTGAAGCACTGACCCTTGCAGGCGACATGACGTTTTTTGGCAAGCGGGAAAACGTGCTGATTATCAGGGAAAAAGACGGTAAAAGGGTATTTGCCCGCATTGATGTAACCAAGCCCGATGTGTTCAACTCACCTTACTATTACCTTCAGCAAAATGATATTGTTTTTGTAGACATGCGCAAGGGTAAGGTAAACGGCCAAAACCAGGCATGGGTGCAAAATATTACCCTTGGCCTGAGCATTATGTCTGGAGTAGCATTCCTGATCAATCTTTTCCGTTGATCCAACACCAAAACTTATTATAACGCATGTCGAATTACAACAACAACGACGATTCTTTTCAAATAGGCCAAAGAAACAAAGGAGATTTTAGCACCAGGGAATTCCTGATCAAATACATTTACCTTATTCCATGGATTGTTGTGACGGTCAGCATTACCATGGGTATTGCTTATACAAGGTTGCGCTACATCAGCCCGGTCTATTCAGCATCTGGTAAGGTTCTGATCAAGCAAGACAGACCCAACGGTTTGAATGCAGGATCAGGAGGCGGCGGCAACCAATTGATCGGTGATGTGGTGGCCACTTCGGTGAACTCCCGTTCTATGGACGACCAGATGGAACTGGTGAAGTCTACCGCCATGGCCAGGATGGTGGTCCGCAATGCCTCTTTGCAACAAAGTTATTATTACAAAGGAAGTGTCAGGAATACTTTGGTACACCAAAGTGCTTGTCCGGTGCAGCTCAATATCCTCAACCTCACCGATTCTGCCAACGGCATTTCTTTGATGGTTAAGGTATTGGGCAATGAAACTTTCTCCATCAACGGAAGCACAGCTCCCCTGCGTTTTGGGACATTGTTCCAACTGCCCCAGGGATCTTTTGTATTGGAGAAAAAACAAGGTGAAATTGCTCCGGCTACTGAATTCATCTGCAACTGGACGCCTGAGGACCCTTTGGCCCGCGGCTTGGCCGGAGGCATCAATGTGGGCGTTGCCACCAAGGGAGGCAACGTATTGAACTTCTCTTATTTTTCTGAGAATTACCAGGTGGCGCAGGATGTGGTGAACGGATTTTTAAAGGCCTACCAAGACTATAGTTTACAAGACAAGCGCGAAGGTTCTCTCAGTGCATTGACTTTCATCGAAGATCAGTTGGCCCAGGTAAAGGGTGATCTCAGCAATGTGGAGGGCAGCCTGCAACAGTTCAGGGAAGACAACAAGGTGATTGCTCCTGAAGCCCAGGCCGCCAGCTCCTTTGCCGAAGCCAAAGGATCTGACAAGCAGATCATGGAACAGTCCATCAAGATCCGCTTCATTGATTACATGATCAATTTTATCAAAGATCCCAAGAACAGCTACCGCAGCATTCCGATGGTCAGCCTGGTCAATGAGGCCTCCGTAGGAACCATCATTGCAGATTACAACAAACAGCAATTGCAAAGAGAAATTTCTTTGCAAACGATACCCAAGGACAACCCCATCATCAGGGACATGGAACTGTCCATGGGCAAGGTGCGCAATGAAATTGTGATGACCCTGACCCAGCTCAAAGAAACCATGAACGAGGCGTTGAAGGGTTTCCAGGAAGTGGAACTGGAGGCCAATAGTGAATTGCGCAGCCTCCCCCGCAAGCAACGCCAGCTGCTCGACATCAGCCGCCAACAAACCGTTATCCAGGAACTCTATTCCTCCCTGGTACAACGCAAGATTCAGATCTCCATCAGTTCGGCCTCTACGCTTTCCAATATCCAGGTATTGGAGCCCGGCTACTCGGGTGGATGGCCGGTCAGCCCCAACCCCAGGTCTTTTTACATGACGGCCCTCTTCATTGGCTTGGCCATACCCATTGGCATTGCCGTGTTGAGAGAAGTGCTCAATGACAAGGTCACTACAAAGGCTGATATTGATAAGTTTACCACTGCACCATTGTTGGGCGAGGTAGGCCACTCAGATGAAAGCGATTCCCTGATCATCACGGGTTCAGACAGAAAGTTCATTTCTGAACAGTTCAGGATCATCCGCGCCAACCTGCAATATGTATTGCCCCGCACCGCAAAGTCTACGATTTTGGTTACCTCCAGCATGAGCGGAGAAGGAAAGTCATTTGTTGCCACCAACATGGCAGGGGTGATGGCCATTTCCGGGAAAAAGACCGTTATTCTTGAGTTTGATATCAGAAAGCCAAAGATCCTCAAAGGACTGGGCATTGACAGGAAGAATGTAAAGGGCATCACCAATTACCTGATGGGGAAGGCTACGATTGATGATATCATCATGCCTGTAACCCAGATGGAAAACTTATATGTGATCGGTTGCGGCCCCATCCCACCCAATCCGGCAGAGCTGATCCTGGATCCTAAGTTGGATGACCTGTTCAGGGAAATCAAGGAACGTTTTGATGTAGTGATCATTGATACCGCGCCAGTAGGCCTGGTCAGTGATTCTATTGAGTTGGGTAAACATGCAGATGCTTCGGTGTACATTGTTCGCCATGATTACACATTCAAAAAACAAGTGCAGCTGGTGGAAGAGCTCTACAAAGGCAACAAACTCCCACATCTGAGCATTGTCATTAACGACGTACAAGCCATGATGGGCTATGGTAAATATTACGGTTATGTGAGCTACGGTTATATCGGATATGGCTATGGATCTGAGCGGTATATCTCCAACTATTTTGATGTGGGGGTGAAGAAGAGGAGTTTGTGGAAGAAGATTAGGAGGGCGGTGGGGGTTTAAGCAAGGTTGAAGAAATTTAAGTGACAGAGAGTAATATAATTTCTGATTATCCTTTTTTAAAAAATCAGTAGTATTTCACAGCATGCAAGAAAATCAAAACATTTCAGGTCCCTCAACCTTGATAGAAGAAACCTGGGACCTCGAAATAAAACCCCAATCCCATCTCCTCGACATCAACCTCAAGGAAGTCTGGAAATACCGAGATCTCCTCTGGATGTTTGTTAAGCGTGATTTCACTGCACAGTACAAGCAAACCATCCTCGGCCCATTGTGGCATTTCATACAACCATTGTTTACAACGGTGGTATTCCTGGTGGTGTTTACGAACATCGCGAAAATCTCTACGGATGGTGTACCGCCCGTCTTGTTTTACATGAGTGGTATAACCATCTGGAATTATTTCTCTTCCTGCCTGAATGCAACCTCCAATACATTTGTGGCCAATGCAGGTATCTTCGGAAAAGTATATTTCCCCAGGCTGGTGATTCCATTGTCTATGGTGATGAGCAATATTGTAAAATTCGGCATCCAGTTCCTGCTACTCCTCGCAGCCATGCTTTGGTACAAACTCGCACCTTCAACCCCTCTGCCTTCGGCAGACAAGTTCAACCTTTCAACGTTCACAAGCCTTGCATTGATACCTACAATCATCCTCATCATGGCCGGCCTCGGCCTCGGCCTCGGCATCATCATCTCATCGATGACCACCAAGTACAGGGATTTGACTGTATTGATCGGCTTTGCCGTACAGTTGTTGATGTATGCCACACCGGTAGTATATCCATTGTCAACCATCACCAGTGAAAAATTGAGGTTCTGGATCACCTTGAATCCCCTCACCCCACTTGTAGAAGCCTTCCGCTACGCCATGCTCGGTGTAGGGAGTTTTGATGCAGTCAGTTTTGGATACAGCATTGGATTCATGGTTGTAACCCTTTTCATCGGGTTGCTTATATTCAGTAAGGTAGAGAAGACGTTTATGGATACTGTCTAAAATATCGTCACCCCCCAGCCTTCGGCTGGTTTACCAACCTCTGGTTGGTAAGTTCAACCTCCCTCA
>CAILKQ010000151.1 GCA_903834825.1 uncultured bacterium
ACCGGTGATCGTATTTTGACCACGGATATCAATTGAAAATCCTTGGCCAGGTTTATTGCTTGTTTTGGTAATCACCACACCAGTAACCTGACCCTGAAGGGCTTGGGTTGCATTGGCAGGATTGGCCCTCACAATATCGCGAGGGGCGAGTGAGCCAACTGCACCAGTCAAGTCTTTCTTTCTTACTGATCCATATCCCACTACAACAACATCTTCAAGTTGCTTGGAATCTGAGGTCAATTTGATGGAAAGGTCTGTTTGGTTGGAAACAGCAACTTCTTGTGATCCAAATCCAATGGAATTGATGACAAGAACAGCTTTTCCTGAAGTTGGAACATCAATAGAGAACTTACCATCGATGTTGGTTGTAGTTCCTTTTGTAGTTCCTTTTAATGTGATGCTTGCTCCGGCGACAACTGCGCCGTTGTCTCCCTGAACAGTTCCATTGATCTTTCGCGTTTGTGCAAAAGCAATCGTTGTGATCAGTGCAAGGAATGCGACTAATAAAAGTCCTTTTCTCATGATGGCAATTTTAGTGAACGATTTTTAAAAGATGGTGATAAACGACAAATACAATACTAAAAGTAACAATAAAAGGATTTAGGGGTTCATAATTTTTTTTATACAAAACATAAAAAACATTGGAGTTATCCAATGTTTTTTATGTTTAAGCAGGTTGCTTTAAATTATTTAGTACCCAGGATTCTGATCGATCTTTGGAAGCGTCAAATCAATCATGCTTTGTGGGATAGGCCTCAGATAATGCTTGGCAGCGATTACTGGAGATCCGGATAAACCATATCCTATCCATGGATTGTATTTTGTTCCTCTTGAAATCAAGGTCTGGGTTCTTTTCAAATCATACCAGCGCTGTCCTTCTCCCATAAATTCCCTTGCAGATTCATCCATGATCATGTCAATGGTTATGTTTGCGGGGGTTGCCCTGTAAGAAACAACATTGGCTATGGGATCTGTTCCTTTCTCTGGATTGGCTGCCCTGTTTGGATTTTTACCTGCATTAGCAGTGCCCAATGCACGATCTAAAACTTTGTTATAATATACATCGGCAGTTCCCAATTTCGCACCAGTAGCCCCTTTTACGATGGCTTCAGCAGCCATCAGGTAAAGTTCTGCAGCACGGAAAATCGGATCATTCAAGGTTGACCAACCATCCTGGTATGGAACATTTGGCTGGAAAAATTTCCAAAACATTGGACTAGCCCAAAACATATTATCAACTACTCCAGTGGTAGGAGTCAAAGGAGCATATCCAACGATCTCACTGATATGACCAACAGCATATTTCTTTGTACCTCCAGCTACGTTCAATCCACGGTCTTTGGCCAATGGCAATGGCCTGTTCCAAGGCAAAATAATGGCAGTTGTATCACCGATTGCATAAGTTATGCTCAGGTTTTGAGATACGGTATTGTTTTTCAAACTGATGGTCTGTACAACAGTTGCATAAGAAACAGTATTGAAAGTTCCTTCATACCTGCTATCCATGGTTGGATCAAACATGCGGTATGCCGCCCAGGTAGGATAGTTGCGATCGCCCTGCAATTTTGAATAAAATACGGTTGATCCACCCGCTTGTGCAACACCGCTTGGGCCGTGGCCAAACTGACTGTGCATGTTGTTACCAATCAACCCTGTGACAGGATTGCTGTTACCATCACCATAATAGTACTGTGGATTGGCGTATTGAACCGCAAAAATAACCTCTTTGCTTGCATTGGCTGTAGCAACACCAGCAGCAATTGATGGCTGTGCATTGGTTACTTTTTTATCGTGCGTAGGCCAAAGGTTATTCCAGTTGGCCTCCAAAGGATAAAGCCCGGAAGCAATCAGCTCGTCAGAAAGCGCCAAAGCGCTTGTGAAGTCTGCTGAAGAACCACCAAGGGCATTGTTGTAATTCCATCCCCTGGTCAGATAGACTTTCGCAAGAAGGAACTTGGCAGCTCCCTGTGTAGCACGGCCCTGATCGGTTTGAGAAATCGGCAATCCTGTAATTGCACTGTTCAAATCTGCAATGATCTGGGTATAAATGTCTTTTGAAGCAGATTTAGGAGCCTCTAATTTACC
>CAILKQ010000152.1 GCA_903834825.1 uncultured bacterium
AAAAGCTGTCAAATCAACAGATTGTGAGCTGTTGGCTGCGATAGAGATATTGATGGGGTTAAACCCGGGGTTGGCCGGAATGGATATGGTCACGGTTGCTGGAAGTTTGGATGCCGCCATCCGTAACAATATGGGCCTGTCACCATGGGCCTGTTGCAGGTCAGGTGCTGCAAACCAGAACTGGGTATCTGCCTGTGAATAGCCCCTGATGGAGCCAATACAGAGCAGGGCTGTTATGATGATTTTTCCTGACAACTTCATGTTCGTAAAAGTAAGATACATTAACATTTAATTTTTATGGTTTTTCAACTGATTTCATTAACTTGACGCCCAATAATCAGAGCGATATGAGTATTTTCCAAAATGCTTTCTTTAAAAGACTGCGCAGATTGATAGTGATTTTTTTGCTTTCATCAACCATGTCTTCTGTAAGCGCCCAAAATGATTCACCGATTGGTCGCTGGGACCTGACGGTAGATTTGGGGAATAAACTCGTTCCTTCGTGGCTTGAAGTAAAGCTTTCCGGCATGAAAACCCTTGTTGGTTATTTTGTTGCAGATGGAGGCAGTGCAAGACCCATATCCAAAGTGAATGTTAATGATGGTAAAATCAGTTTCAGCATACCTCCACAATGGGATGACAGCGACAAGGACATGGTTTTTGAGGCTGTGTTGAAGGGCGATAAATTGACGGGAACCATCATCAGCAGCAAGGGCCAACGCCAAACGCTTGTAGGAGAAAGGGCTCCTTTGCTCAAGAGAACATCTGCCGTAACCTGGGGTGAACCGATTAAAATTTTTAACGGATTAAACCTTGATGGCTGGCATGCGTCTAAAAAGAAAAATCAATGGGTTGCGGAAAACGGTATCATGAAAAGCCCCCAATCAGGTGCCAATATCATTACCGATCAAAAATTCAATGATTTTTCATTGCATATAGAGTTCAGGTATCCCGAAGGCAGCAACAGTGGGGTTTACCTGAGGGGCAGGTATGAGATTCAGGTTGAAGACAACAGGGGGCAAGAGCCGTTGTCAACCTTTTTCGGAGGCATCTATGGGTTCATCACACCCAATGAGATGGCGGCAAAAGCACCGGGGGAATGGCAGACCTATGATGTAACGCTGGTTGGACGCAGGGTGACGGTAGTGGCGAATGGCAAGAAGATCATCACCGACCAGATCATCCCCGGAATCACAGGCGGTGCACTGGACAGCAAAGAAGGAGAACCTGGCCCCATCATGTTGCAAGGGGATCATGGACCGATTGAGTATAGGAATATTATTATTACACCTGCGAAATAGTATAAACGTCAATTTGCTGAAATGCTGATACGTAAATTTTTTGTTGTTCTGGTTTTTGCCTTTTCTCTTGCATCAACCCAAGGACAAACCAATGTTACAGTGAGTGATTATTGCCCGGGTACGTCCAGGGACTTTTCCACTTCTTTCGGACCACTCGCACCCGGAGTTACCTTTACCTGGACTGTTGCAGCTTCTAACAATGTAAAAAATTATGCTCCTCAGTCAACGGCTTCGCCCACTGTAACCCAGAACATTGGATTGACAAATCCAGCCAACCCTGGTGTACTTGCTTTAAGGGTAACAGCCTCCGATGCAAAAATTTACAACCTGACAATCAACATTCAAGCACTTCCCTACATCAACAACAAAAGCACATGGAGTACTTACGCCAATGGCTGTGGCACAGTTAATTTTAATGTGACTGTAACTGGAGCTTTGCAAGCAACCGGAGGATTCAATTGGCTCAGGAATACGATCTGGGGTACTCCGGAAGCAAGAGGAAACTCTCAGAACATCACTGACAACATTATCGATACCACTGGATCTATAGCCAATATTCCTTTTGCTATTTCCATGTATTCAGCCATTGGATGCCTTGTGCAGGATACGTTGGTATATAAAATAAATCCTACGCCAGTCATTACTGAATTCAATATATATGACACCATTTGTAGTGATGTTGGCATCAAGGCGTTCGTCCCCAAAACCCAGATCAGCAGTGGCGTTAACATGATTTGGGCTGCACCATTTGCTACAGGGTTATCAGGGATAACTGCTGGAACCTATCAAGTTACCAATCCTGTCTCAAAGTTGGGTAACTTTAACCAACAGAAAATTATTAATTCGACAGCACTTCCCATCAGTGTAACCTACAGCCTAACGCCCATTTATCCCTATATCCTTACAAGCAACACAGCTTACTGCGCGGCTACTTCTTCTGTTCAGTATACCGTCACGGTCAACCCCAGGCCACAGTTTCTCGCAATCCCGACAACAGTTGCTTGCAGTGGAAGCCCTTTCCGTTATTCTCCTCCTACTGGTGTTTCCGGATCGACCATTATTCCTGCAAACACCGTTTATACCTGGACAGCTCCACAGTACAGTGACACTGCATTGTTGAAGGGAGGATCTGGGCTGAACAGGGCTGCCGGGGAATATGTGGATGCCCCAATATCACAGGTCTTAACAAACAGGGGGTTCGTGCCACAAATTGCAACTTATAATGTTTATGCAAAAGCAGGGAATTGCGAATCGTCCCAGCCTTTTGACCTTGTTGTCACAGTTTTCCCAAGCCCAGTGGTAACGACTCCATCTGATACACTTCAGATATGCAGCGGATCGCTTCCCATATTCAGTTCACTCTCTCCTGTCCCAACAGGAACAGGCATCATTACCTACTATAACTGGACAACGCCACAATTACAACCAGCCGGATCGCTCTCAGGAACAGGGGTTTCTGCCCAATCCAACCAGACTGTTTTTGCCCCATCCCTCAACAACTTGAGAACAACAACCTCTCACGCAAGTTACGTGGTTACCCCAAGCACTATTTATAGCATAGCCCCAAGCCCCACCACTGTTTGTGCAGGTTCTGCTTTTAAGATTGTCATCAAGGTAAATCCTGTTGTTGCCTTAGGAACACAGACCCTAGTTGCTTGTAGCAATGATAACTTCATTTCTACTCCCAATCCTGTTCCGCAGGGAACTACATATACCTGGAGTTCTCCTACACTTGCTACAGGTCTTGTTTTGAATGATGGAGAAAGGAATATCAGTCTTTTGGGCGATACAGCCATCACTGGAAATTTGAATTTTACTGGTGTAAGTAACGGTGCGAATGCCACATTTACCATTGTGCCTAAAAGTGGCAATTGTATTGGTAACCCATTCAGTTTGGTGGTTACCGTCAGGCCTTTGCCTGTGGTATCAACTGCTTCAAGAATTGTATGCAGTGGCGCACAGTTTTCCACTTCCCCCACAAGCAACCTGACCGGCATTACAACCTCCTATACCTGGGGATTGCCTGTGATTGTTCCTGCCAATGCACTGGTGGGGGCTTCTGCCAATACGTCTCCTGTCCAAAGCATCACACAAAACTTGTTGGATGTTTCCAACAATATTTCACAGGCCACCTATACCGTTACACCGATTGCACAGGGTTGTCCTGGCAAACCCTTCAGTTTTGTTGCGACAGTAAACCCGACACCCACCATTTTGAACAAGGATACCACCATCTGTCCGGGGAATCCGTTTTCAATGAATCCATCTCCCCTGCCCTTTATCACAACGTATACCTGGGATGCACCGGTATTCAATATCCCCAATGCTGTTATCGGCGGCGTTGCGCAAACCACGCCAGTACCCAGTTTTAGTCAGGTATTGACCAATACAACCAACTCCATTGATGTAATGTCCACTTACAGGATGACGCCAAGGTTTGGCGATTGTGTGGGTAAGCCATTCTCGATTGTGGTAACAGTGAAGGCATCACCCTACATTATAGACACCTTGGTTTCTACTGTATGCAGTGGAAGTCCATTCAATGTGGCCATGCCCAGCAATCTTCCCCCAGGATCATTGTACAAATGGGTAGAACCTACTTACAGCAATGGTATCACCGGAGGCTCTCCGCAAAATGTATTACAGGATTTGATCAGCCAGACCCTAAGGAATACCAACAGCGATACAACCACCGGGTTTGCCTATTACAATGTAACTCCTGTAGCGAACGGTTGCATCGGCAGTACTTTTGTTGTAAGGGTTAATGTAAAAGCCAACTCTGCAACATTGACCAGCCCCTTGAACCTTCCAGCCATCTGTAGCGGGGCCAGTTTTAGTTATTTGCCCACCAGCAATTTTCCAGGAACAGCCTTCATTTGGGTCAGGGATGGAATAACAGGGCTTCAAAATGCCGCCACATCCGGATATGCGGATATCAATGAACTGCTCATAGACTCCATAGGGGATCCGATTACGGTAAACTACCGGTTCTCATTGCTCTACAATGGATGTTTGAATGCAAAAACCCAGGTTGTTTCTTTGGTGGTTAATCCGAAGCCCATCCTTTCAAGCCCAGTCAAGCCTACAGCAATCTGTTCTGAAAGTCTTTTCAATTATACACCCGTCAGCAGTACCAGGGATGTGAGTTTCAGTTGGACCAGGTCTTATGTTGTTGGAATAACTGAACCATTGACACAGGGATCCAACAGCATCAGCGAGAAGCTCACCAATACTACTTTCAACACGGTGCAGGTGCCCTACGTATATACAATGTCTGCAAATGGGTGCACCAACCAGCAAACAGTTTATGAAGTGGTCAATCCGGTGCTTACCCTGAATGACCAAACAACCCCTGTTTGTAGCGGAACAAATTTTGCCATCACACCTCCTAACAATGTTGGTGCTGTTTTCCTATGGAGCAGGCCCAGTTTGGGCGTTGGACTGATTGGTGGAACTGAAAACACCATCATCCCAACAACCAACGTAACCGGAAGCCTCAAGAACCTCACTGATTTCCCATCAGTGGCCGAATATAATCTTACTCCAATCATTCCGGGAGCGAGTTCAGGTGGATGTTTGGGGAATCCATTCAAATTGAATGTGGTTGTGAATCCCATCCCTGTTTTGAGCAGTCCTAAATCATTGCCTGATATTTGCAGCGGCACACCATTTTACTATATTCCAACCAGCAAGACACCAGGTACCATCTTCACCTGGACCAGGGATGGTATCCCAGGATTGAGCAACCTGTCTGCAAGAGGAAGTTTTCTCATTGAAGAAACCCTTCTTGATACTACCATTAATGCAATAAAGGTTACTTACAATTACAGGACCACATTCAATGGCTGTACAGACAGTACACAATTTGTAACCTTTACCATTAATCCTGCCCCCATTGTGCCGGACCAGAAGATTACAATTTGCAGTGGAGACCAGTTTAGCTTGCCTGTTGATCTTGAGCCGATGCGTACCACCTATACCTGGGATGCCCCAACCATTTTGCCATCAGGATCATTGAGTAGCTTCACCAAGAAAACCACTCCACAAACCTTAGTTTATGATACGTTGAAAAGCGGAATCAACTCCACTGCATTGGCGGTGTATGCCATCAATCCTACCAACCCTGTCTGTGCACTCAAGCCGTTCAACGTCTTTGTTACTGTCAAGCCCATTGCTAGAATCGGAGACCAAACAGCCAACAGTTGCAATGGAAAGCAAATCGTGTTCAGCCCTACTGGTGTGCCCAGCAATACCCTTTACAAATGGAAATTCAATGAAGTAAATCCATCATTTGCTTTGGGGGGATACACTACTAATGATACAATTTATAGGGCAAATATACCGCAAACATTGACCAACTCTGGCAACAGCATTGTGTATTCCGGTTACCAGATTCAGACAATTACCAATGGATGTGTGGGCAATTCCTTCCAGTTGAGGGTTGCGGTGAACCCAACACCAAGGGTAAAGATAACAGGACCTTCTAATGTTTGTATCAATGCCAATGATACCTTGAATCTCAGTTTTACAGGAACTGGTCCTTGGTCTATCAGTTATATCGACAACAAAGATGGCTTCCTTACCCAGGTCGGTGGCTTCTCAAAACCCAATTCAATTTTTGTTCAATCCAATCTCCCCAAAGATTCAGTAAACTACCGGATGACCATCATGAATGTAAGTGATGCATATTGCTCTAACTCTACAAACGCTTCAGCTGGAGTTGCCAACATTGTACAGCGATTGAACAAATTGCCGTTGAATACCATCAATGCGCCCAATGGAACCCTTATCTGTATTGGACAATTCCAGCCCATGTCTATCACCCCATTGGCCCGGGTATACCAATGGTACAGGAATGATACATTACTCAGTAATGCTACCAGCGTCAATTTCAATGCCTACATGCAGGGTACGTATTCCGCTAGGGTGACCGATTCATTGGGTTGTACCAACATGACCGTCAACAGCATCAGGATGGCAGACCTGAAAACGTTTGGCATTTCATTCTCCAATGACCCTATCAATTGTATCAATAACGTAAAACAATTCGTGAATTATTCTGATACTTCATCCGTCAGGAACATCAGCTGGAAATGGAATTTCAATGGAGAAGACTCCTCCAAGCTCTACAATGCAACAACCATGTTCAAGAAAGGAGGATTGAAAAAAATCACCCTCTCTGCCAGTGTGCCTTCTTGTACCTATTCCATTTCAAAAGACAGCCTGATTGTGATTGCTGAGCCCATCCGTGCTGCTAAACTGGAAACGGTGAGCACCAACTCGGCCAGGCCTATTCAGCTCAATGCCAGAACCTTTGAGGGCCTCAATTATGCCTATGATTGGCAACCTTCATGGGGCCTCAATTTTTACCGAATAAACAATCCTGTTTTTAAGTATAACCAAACGCAGTCTTATTATATCAAGATGACTTCGACTGCAGGATGTGTAACTGTAGACACCATCAAGGTGCTTGTTTTTGATTCAGCATTGGTCAATATTTTTGTGCCCAAGTCTTTCACACCCAATGGAGATGGCGTAAATGATCTTCTTTATCCTTATATCGCAGGGATGAAGTCGTTGACCTACCTGAAAATTTTCAATAAATTCGGAAAACAGGTATACGAAACCCGAACCACTGCAGAGGGATGGAACGGAATAAGTTTTGGAAGGCAACAACCGATGGATGCTTACCTCTGGATAGCAGAGGGCATTGATATCAATGGAAACAAGGTTCAACAAACTGGTAGCGTATTGTTAATGCGATGACATGAAAAAATCAAATAAGTTTATAAGATGTATATGCACAGGGTTTGCTTTGGTAGCATGCCTTCCTGCTGTCTTGATGGCACAGGAGCCGAATTTTTCACAGTTCATTGTATCGCCAATGTCTATCAATCCTGCACTGACGGGATCCAGTGATGCAGATTGGAGAGCAGCAAGCAATATCAGGCGACAATGGATTGGGAGCATCTCTCCTTATAGTACCCAAACCATTTCCATTGATGGAAAATTAAAGACCCTCGAAGGACAAAGTTATTTTGGGCTGGGGGGAATGGTCCTCGCAGAAAAGGCCATGGATGGATTGTACAAAAGCAATTTTGTCAACCTCAATGCCAGCTACCACCAGGCTCTGGATGACAATGGCAATGGCATTTCAGTTGCATTGGGCGTTGTTAACAATAGCACCAGGGTGGATCTTGGCGGTTTGACATTTGACCAGCAACTTTCAAGCTCAGGTTTCAATCAGACCTTGCCTGCAGCAGAAATGAATCTTGGAAATTCAACTTCATTCACCTCAGCAACAGCAGGACTTTTGTACACGTATGATGCTGAATTTTCTTTTTTGAATCTTGGTATTTCCGGTTACCGGTTCATCAAAACCAAGAGGAGTCTGATGAATGACCCTACAAAAAAGATTTCTCCAAGGTACAGTGCCCATGCAGATTTTGGAACAGCCATCAATGATATCATCAGTGCAAATTTTAGCGCCCTTCACCTTATTCAAGATGGCATTTCTGTTACTTCACTCGGGGCCATCATGGGAATTCAGCATCGTCAAAGTGGTTTTGAAGAAAACAAGGTAAGGATGTTCAACCTGGGTCTTTACTACCGGGTAAACGACGCAATAACACCCTATGTTGGCTATGCATTCAATGGATTCCAGTTTGGATTGAGTTATGATGTGAGTGCTTCCTCTTCAAAATCGGGATCAGTCAATTACAAATCAGTAGAACTCTCTTTCATGTATAAAAAGTACCTTCCCGCTTACCGCAGAAAAATCGGAAGGTATAATTCGCCTTATTGATCTATTTTATTATCCATAAACGCTAATCATGAATAAAACATCTTCTGTTGTTTGTAGTTTGATTTTTTGTTTTGTGTCTTTGGTGTCAACTGCCCAAGAGAAGAGGCCCAACATCCTGGTTATTTTTTCTGACGACCATACCGAGCAGGCCATCAGTGCCTATGGGAGCAAGTTGATGCAAACACCCAATATTGATAGGATTGCAAAAGAAGGTGCTTTGTTCAAGAATGTATTTGTCACCAATTCAATTTGTGCCCCGAGCAGGGCGGTCCTCCTCACAGGCAAATACAGCCATATCAATGGTTTGCGTGACAACAGTCCCCGTCGAGCATTTGATGCCAACCAACAACAGATCCAACGCGTGCTTTCTCAATACAATTACCAGACTGCCTGGATTGGGAAATGGCACCTTAATACACTCCCTGGTGGTTTTGATTTCTGGCGGGTATTGCCAGACCAGGGGAACTATTTTCAACCAGATTTTGTGCACATGAACAAGGATACGGTGAGACACAAGGGATATGTCACCAACCTGATCAGTGATTTTGCTTTGGAATGGTTGGATGGCCGCGACAAACAGAAACCATTTTTCATGGTGGTGGGAGAAAAGGCAACCCACCGAAACTGGATGCCTGATCCACAAGACCTTGCAGAGTTTGAAAACAAGGAATTTGCTTTTCCAGCCAACTTCAATGACGATTACAAAGGAAGAAGAGCAGCAGCAGACCAGGACATGACCATTGACAAAACCATGGTGTTGCGTGATGACCTCAAAATGGAGGTCGATTACAGCAGACCGGGTATGTTTGGCAGGATGACTGCAGAGGAGAAAGCAGTTTACAAAAAATATTACGACAAGGCTGCGCTTGAGTACAACAAGGTAAAGGATGATAGTGTTGCCCTGCTCAAATGGAAATACCAGCGCTACCTTAGGGACTATCTGGCAACTGCCCGATCAATGGACAGGAATATTGGTCGGATTTTGAATTACCTCGATTCAGCAGGGCTTTCGCAAAACACCATCGTCATTTACACTTCAGACCAGGGTTTTTACATGGGCGAGCATGGCTGGTTTGACAAGCGCTTTATGTATGAGGAAAGCCTGCGTACCCCGTTTGTGATGAAATATCCTGGGAAGGTCAAACCTGGGACCATTGTGGATGGCATCGTGGTAAACATCGATTTTGCTCCCAGCATCATTGACATGGCCGGCGCAAAGGTACCCGAAGACATCCAGGGGAAAAGTTTTCTGCCATTGCTGGCTGAAAAACCAAACACGAAGGACTGGAGAAAGGCCATGTTTTATCATTACTATGAATTTCCCCAGCCTCACCATGTTGCTCCGCATTTTGGTGTACGCACAGAACGGTATAAATTGATCCGCTTTTATGGGCCTTACGATACTTGGGAACTGTTTGACCTTAAAAATGATCGGCAAGAGCTTCACAACTTGATTGATGATCCCAAAATGAAGGGGGTAATTGCTAACCTGAAAGGGCAATTGAAATCACTGATCCTTCAGTATAAAGATGAAGAAGCCCTAAAAGTGTTCAATGACAGCAAGTGAAATAAAGCTGATCATTAAATAATTTAATGCATTACTTGATTTCTTCAAACTCCAGATAATCATTGTCACCGGCCTTGTTGTCTTTTTGAACAGGTGAAGGTTTTGACTTTTGGTGTTGATGGGGTTGTTGCTGCTGTTGTTGGTATGCTTGTTGTTCCCTTACACTGTCAAACTGTTTTTTTACTTGCCTGGTTGTTTTCACCACAGGAATGAGAAAATTGACAATAAACCGGTAGGCAAAATAGATGGTGAAGGCAAGGAGGATGTATCTCAACATGCTGCAAAATTAGTAAAATATGAAACGCTTAACAAGCTGAAGGATTAATACCAAGCGAAGTCCATGCATCAGTTTTGTTACTGCCATCACTTTTTGAAGGCATTTTGCGGGTAATAAATTTAGGTGTTCGTTAGGACAGAAAGATGATTTTTATCATGGAAATCAATGATTTACGGCTTGAACCCCTTCAACAATTTGGTCATTTCCCCCCGAACCCCTATATTCGCATCGGAAACATGAAAGAGATGAAGGGAACGGTGCCGTTCCCTTCTTTATTTCACAGAAGATGGCAACAGAAGAAAAAACAGTTCAGGTTAAGGCATTGGCCGAAAAATTGCTCGAATCGGAGCCCCAATACTTTTTGGTAAGGGTCAACGTTCGACCCATCAACAACATTAGTGTTTATGTGGATGGCGATGAGGGCGTGACCATTGAAAAATGCGTCAAGCTTAACAGGGCACTCTACAAGGAAATTGTTGAACAGGATATTTGTAAGGATGGCGAGTTTGGTCTGGAGGTATCTTCTCCTGGCATCGACGAACCGCTTTTGCTGCAAAGACAATTCATCAAAAATATTGGCAGGGTTGTTGAACTTGAAATGAAGGACGGCCGTGAATTAGAGGGGAAGCTGCTTGCAGCAGATGAAAAAGGAGTAGAAGTGGACGAGGAAAAAGGAAAAGGAAAGAAGTTGGAAGCCATCAAACATTTCCTGCTTTTTGATGACATTAAAACGACAACGGTTAAAATTGTATTCTAAAAAATAAAAGACAAGAACACTAAATGGATATTTTATGGCAAGTATCAATCTGATAGAATCTTTCCAGGACTTCAAAGATGCGGAGAACATCGATCGCCCCACGCTCATGAAAGTGCTTGAAGATGTATTTAAGACACTGCTCCGAAAGAAATATGGATCTGACGAAAGTTTCGACGTAATCGTCAATACTGAAAAAGGTGACCTTGAAATCGTGCGCCACCGCATGATTGTAGAAGATGGTGCAGTTGAAAACCCGCTGATGGAGATTGAGTACAGTGAAGCGGTTAAGATCGAACCGGATTATGAGGTTGGAGAAGAGCTTTATGAAGAAGTGGACATCATGGATTTTGGTCGCCGTGCCATCCTCGCTGCCAAGCAAACATTGGCAAGCCGCATTGGTGACCTCAAGAAGAATGCCCTTGTAAAAAAATATGGTGACCGTGTTGGTGATATCATCAATGCTGAAGTATACCAGGTATGGAAAAAAGAAGTGTTGCTCATCGATGAGGATGGCAATGAACTGATCCTGCCAAAGTCTGAGCAGATTCCTTCTGATTATTTCAAAAAAGGAGAAAGCATCCGTTCGGTGATCAAAAAAGTGGAATTGAAAAACAATGCACCTGTGATCATTCTTTCTAGGACCCATCCATCTTTCCTCGCAAAACTCCTTGAGATTGAGGTGCCAGAAATTTTTGATGGCCTCATCGTCATCCGCAAAATCGTTCGTGAGCCAGGCGAGCGCGCCAAGGTAGCTGTTGAGAGCTATGATGACCGCATCGATCCGGTGGGTGCATGTGTGGGCATGAAGGGCAGCCGTATCCATGGCATCGTGCGTGAACTGAAGAATGAAAACATTGATGTTATCAATTTCACCAGCAATATTCAATTGCTCATCCAGCGTTCTCTGACACCAGCGAAGATTACAAGGATGAACATTGACAATGAAGGAAGGCGTGCTGAAGTATTTGTATCACCAGACCAGGTTTCATTGGCCATCGGTAAGCGCGGCGTAAACATCAAATTGGCTGAAGACCTCACCGATTTTGATATTGACGTGTACCGCGACAATGAAGGTGAAATGGCTGAATACGATATCGATCTCGATGAATTTAGCGATGAGATAGAAGGATGGATCATTGAAGAACTCAAGCGCATCGGTTGTGATACCGCGCGCAGTGTGTTGGATCTTACTGCAACAGAATTGGAGCGCAGGACAGATCTTGAAAAAGAAACCATCGAGGAACTTCGGAATGTTTTGAGGGCAGAATTCGAGAAAGACTAGATAGCACAGCAAGCAAACAAGAAACAAGCAAAAAAAGCCCAGGAGGATAAATGTCAGAATTAAACACACCCAGGTTAATGGCCGCGGCCAAGGAGTTCAACATCGGTAAGGATACGTTGGTGGACTTTCTTGCCAGTAAGGGATTCAGCAAGGATGATCTAAAGCCCACTTCCAAGTTAACGGAAGACATGTATCATTCCCTGCAACAGGAATTCTCTTCTGATAAGGCAGCGAAAGCAAAAAGTGATGCCATTGAAATCCCTAAAGGGTCATCAGGAGAGGCAAAGAAGAAGAAAGACGAAGAAGAGATTGTTTTCAAAAAAGATAGCAAGAAAAAAGCTGAGCCAGAAGTGGTGATAGAGCAGCCCGCTCCCCCACCAGCGCCTGTTGCCGTTGAAGTGCCTGAAGTGGTGGTTGCAGAAGAGCCAGCAGTGGCTGCACCAGCACCTGCTCCTTCAGAAGAAGCGGCAAGTTCTGTTGAGCCTGAAGTGAAGATTACAAACATCGAGGCCCCAGAATTGCAGGGTCCCAAGGTTTTGGATAAAATTGACCTTGATGCGATCAATCCGTCAACACGTCCAAAACGTGGTGGATCAAAAAAGAAGGCAGGTGCCAAACCCGATGAGAAGGCTCCAGACGTTGAACCAGTTGTTCCAGATGCAATAACTCCTGCTGAGGCACTCAAACCAGCAGAACCTGACAGGGTTAAAATAGAAGCTCCGGAGCTTGAAGGTCCCAAGATTGTCGGTATGATTGACCTCAAACCTGAGAACAACGAAAGAAGCCGCAGCGCAGATGTGAAAAGAAAGCGCATACGGATTCCAATAGAGAAAAAAGAGCCGGAAAGAACGAAACCCTCCATTCAAAAAGGTGGAACCCCTGCATCACCACAACGCCCTTCAACACCTCGTGTGGGTGGGCCTCGCATGGTCAGAAGAGGAGAAGTCAGGGAAATTGATGAGAAGGAAATCCAAAACAAGATCAAGGAAACACAGGCCAAACTCTCTGGTGGCGGTGGTGGCTCAAAAGCCAAGATAACCAAGTCAAAACTTCGTCGCCTCAAGCGTGAGGAAATGGAAGCTGGTGCAGAAGGAGAGGGGGATGAAAAAATCCAGTTAACTGAATTTATCAGTGTAAGTGAACTAGCCAGTTTGTTGGATGTAAACTTTGCTGAGATTATTGGCAAGTGCATGAGCCTTGGCATCATGGTATCCATCAACCAAAGGCTTGATGCTGAGGTAATCGAGCTGGTTGCAGGTGAGTTCGGCTTCGAAGTAGAATTCATCGACATGGAAAAGCAAATGGAGATGGAAGATGAAGAAGAAGTTGATTCCCCCGAACAGCTGCTTCCCCGCGCTCCAATCGTTACCATCATGGGTCACGTTGACCACGGTAAGACATCCTTGCTTGACTATATCCGCAATGCAAATGTGGTAGCCGGCGAGGCGGGTGGTATCACCCAACACATTGGTGCTTACCATGTTGATCTTCCTACCGGAAAATCAATCACCTTCCTGGATACACCAGGTCACGAGGCCTTTACGGCGATGCGTGCGCGTGGTGCCAAGGTCACTGACCTAGCTGTTATTGTGATTGCCGCAGATGATGCGGTGATGCCACAAACAAAAGAGGCCATCAGTCACGCACAAGCGGCGGGTGTACCAATGATTTTTGCGATCAACAAAATTGATAAAGACGGAGCCAATACACAGAAAATTTATGAACAACTTTCAGGGATGAATATTCTTGTGGAAGAGTGGGGAGGAAAATTCCAGAGCCAGGAAATCGCTGCCAAGTCTGGTTTGAACATTGATAAGCTGCTCGAAAAGATTTTGCTTGAAGCAGAACTGCTCGACCTGAAAGCCAATCCTGAAAGGGAAGCCAGCGGTACGATCATTGAAGCAACACTCGACAAGGGCCGTGGGTATGTGGCAACCATTCTGGTTCAGAACGGAACACTCCAGCAGGGAGACTTGGTAGTGAGTGGTCAACACTATGGTAGGGTCAAGGCCATGATGAACGAAAGGAATAACCGTGTAGACGCGATTCCTCCTTCATCACCTGTCCTGATTCTTGGTCTCAATGGTGCTCCGCAGGCAGGTGAGAAGTTCAAGGTGTACCAAGACGAATCAGATGCCAAGGAAATTGCAAGCCGTAGGGCCCAGATCATGCGTGAGCAGGGCATCAGGACCAAGAAGCATATTACGCTGGATGAGATTGGACGCAGGTTGGCACTCGGTAACTTCAAGGAACTCAATATCATCATCAAGGGTGATGTGGATGGATCTGTTGAGGCCTTGAGTGACTCATTGCAGAAGCTTTCCACGCAGGAGATTGCCATCAAGGTGGTACACAAGGCAGTTGGACAGATTACTGAAAGTGATGTACTGCTTGCCACTGCATCTGACGCCATTATCGTTGGTTTCAACGTTCGTCCTTCTATTCAGGCCAACAAGATTGCCGAAAACGAAGGTGTTCAAATCAAGCTTTATTCCATCATCTACAACGCCATCGAGGAAATCAAGAGTGCCATGGAGGGTATGCTTGAGCCGAAGATTGAAGAGAAAATTGTGGCCAACGTTGAGGTGCGTGAAGTATACAAGTTTGACAAGGCCACCGTTGCCGGTTGTTATGTACTGGACGGTAAAATCAGCCGCAACAACAAGATCCGTATCATCCGTGATGGTATCGTTGAATATCCAAGAGGTGAAGGGCAAAGCACAGAACTGGGCAGCTTGAAGCGCTTCAAGGATGATGCAAAAGAGGTCAACCAGGGGTATGAGTGCGGATTGACCATCAAAAATTTCAACGACCTCAGGGTTGGTGATGTGATCGAAGCGTTTGAGGAAACTGAGGTGAAGAGAACATTGTAGTTTCTTCCGGAGGAATGAACTATTTATGAAAACTTTAAGGCAGGAGATTTTATCATAAGGCCGAATTCAATCATATTTGGAAACAGGAATTGTATCATGAAAAGAATATTATTCGTATTGATTTTGGTGATCTCGGCCTTTGCAGGCCAGGCACAGACCGCAAAGTTGTTGGCGGACAAGATTGTTTCCATTGTGGGGGACAAAATCGTGTTGAAAAGCGATATTGTCAATTACATTGAAGACCAGAAACGCCAGGGCAATGAAATGCCTGAAAATGCTGAATGTTTTCTGTTGGAAAGGATGATGCAGGACAAGGCGCTCATTCTTCAGGCAGAAAAGGATTCACTTCCGGTTTCAGATGAGGAAGTGGAAGCCGAACTCGACCAGCGGGTGCGCTATTTCATCATGCAGTACGGTGGTAAAGAGGCTTTTGAACAAATTGCCGGGCGTACGATTTACCAGGTAAAAGAAGATTTCAGGAAATCCATTCGCGAAGGAAGGCTTGCCAAGTCCATGCGTGAGAAGATTGTTGAATATGTCAAAATCACTCCAAATGAAGTGAAGGAGTATTTCAACAAGATCCCCAAAGACAGCTTGCCGTTTTATGAAACGGAACTTGTCATTGGCCAAATTGTGATCCATCCCAAAGCAGGAAGAGAGCTAGAGAAATATGCCCAGGATGAACTGGCCGATTACCGCAGGCAGATTGAGGCTGGGCAAAAAACATTTGAAACCCTTGCCAGGTTGTATTCTGAAGATCCAGGAAGCAAGCAAACGGGTGGCCGCTACGAAATCAACAAAACGCAAAAAGATTGGGATCCTGATTTCAAGAATGCCGCTTTCAGGCTTAAAGAGGGGCAGGTTTCTCCCGTCATCAAATCTAAATTTGGTTATCACATCATACAAATGATCAGCAGGAATGGAGATGATGCAGTCATCCGCCACATCCTTCGCATACCAGCCCTTCAGGATGAAGATATTCAGGCCACCAAGTTAAGGCTTGACTCCATCAGGACCAAGCTTGTAGCCGGTACCATCACCTTTGGTGAGGCAGTAGACAAGAACAGTGACGACCAGAACAGCAAGTTCAGCGCGGGTATCATGAGTGGTCAGGGAGGTGCATTTGTTACCATTGATGAATTGGACAAGAACCTTGTGCCTTATCTCGACAAATTAAAGGTGGGAGAATTTTCACAGCCGATGGTGTACAAGGAAGAGCAAGATAAACAAGCGGTAAGGCTTGTCTATCTTCAAAGTAAAACCGAGCCCCACAGAGAAAATATCCGCGACGATTACGACAGGATTGCACAAAGGGCATTGGCAGAAAAGAAAGAAAGGACCATTGACAAATGGTTCCAAAGTAAATTGCCTACTTATTACGTGATGGTAGACAAGGATTATCAGCAGTGCGAATCTTTGCGCAAGCAATTTCCCAATTACGTCAGCAAATAACATCGGAAAGCGGGTTAAATTTTAAGGTTCTGTTTTTTAAGCCTAAATTCGTTGTTCTTATTTCGCTATATGAGTGACGCCATCAAACACGAATGCGGTCTTGCATTTATCAGGCTGCTCAAGCCTTTTTCCTACTACCAGCAACAACACGGTACGGCGCTTTATGGGCTGAACAAACTCTATCTGTTGATGGAGAAGCAGCACAACCGAGGGCAAGATGGAGCAGGCATTGCTTCTGTGAAACTCAATGCAGAGCCTGGTTATCCTTTCATGCACCGCCTCCGCAGTGTGGCCCAACAGGCCATCGCTGACCTGTTTTCCCAGGTGGGAAAGGAAATCAGTGAACTCGAAAAATCCCAGCCTGATATAAAAAAGCATCCTGGTCTGATGAAAGGGCACCTCAACTTCATGGGAGAGCTTTTGTTGGGCCATCTTCGTTACGGCACACAGGGAAAGAACAATGCTGAATTCTGTCATCCCTTCATCAAAAGAGACATCATTCCTGCAAGGAATCTGGCGTTGGCAGGCAATTTCAACCTGGTGAACACGGAAGAGCTTTTCAACATGATTGGTGTCAACCCTGGTGACTTCCAAAAGCAAAGCGACCTTGCTGCGATGATGGAAATGGTCCATCATTTTATTGTGAAGGATGATGAGTCCAATCCGGGCAACATGTCCATTCCTTCCATTTTAAAAAATGCCTTTCAACATTTTGATGGCGGCTACAATGTATGTGGACTGATTGGCAATGGCGATTCCTTTGTCATCCGCGATGCCCATGGCATTCGCCCATCCTATTATTATGCCAACAATGAAGTCATTGTTGCAGCCTCTGAGCGTGCAGCCATCAGGACGAGTTTTCATGTTGGTGAAAATGAAGTGAAGGAATTGATGCCAGGTCAGGCCTTGATTGTGAAGAGTGATGGAACCTGGACCGTTGAACAAATCCTCGAGCCAAAACCCAGGAGGGCATGTAGTTTTGAAAGAATTTATTTTTCACGGGGCGGAGACGAAAAGATATACAGGGAAAGGATTGGGTTGGGCTATAGGCTCAGCAGCAATGTGCTGAAGGCCATCAACAATGACCTCAAGCATACCATCTTTTCTTTTATTCCCAATACAGCTGAAGTTGCATTTTATGGATTGCTGAAAGGCATGGAGGATTTCCTCAACCAGATCAAGGTGCAACGGATCATGGCCTGGGACAAGGACTTTGATGAAGAGAAGTTGACTGAAATGATCAACAGGAAAATCCGTGTTGAAAAGGTCGCCATCAAGGATGTGAAAATGCGCACCTTCATCACAGAAGATGCCAACCGCTCTGAAATGGTGCAGCATGTCTATGATGTTACCTATGGAACGGTGCAAGCCAATGTTGATACCCTGGTTGTTATTGATGATTCTATCGTACGCGGTACTACGCTTAAGGAAAGCATTGTCAGGATGCTGTCCAGGCTGAAACCCGTGAAAATCATTGTCCTTTCTTCTGCTCCCCAGATCCGTTATCCGGATTGTTATGGGATTGACATGAGCAAGCTGGGAGATTTCATAGCCTTTAAAGCAGCCCTCTCATTGTTGAAAGACAGGGGCCAATTCGGCCTGCTGGATGAACTCTACAACAAGTGCAAAGACCTTCGCGAGAAGGGGCAATTGCATACCGAAAATGTTGTCAAACAGGTGTACGCTTCCTTTACACCGCAAGAAATATCAGCCAAAATCGCTGAGCTCATCACAGCACCGGAAGTAGCAGTGCCTGTTGAGGTGATTTATCAAACCATAGAAGACCTGCACGATGCCTGCCCAGGCAATCTTGGAGATTGGTACTTTACCGGCAATTACCCAACCCCCGGTGGCAACCGCGTGGTGAACATGGCCTTCATCAACTTCATGGAAGGCAAGGATGTGAGGGG
>CAILKQ010000153.1 GCA_903834825.1 uncultured bacterium
TTTCCTGGTTCTTGCCCAGCAATCGATGGTACCAGTCAACATAGGAATGCAGCACAAAGGATGCATCACCATACAACATCGGAATACAGGCCAGTATCAACACTGCGGTGATCATCCATACAATCATCGAACGATACCGTCCGCTAAAAGGTGTAAAGAGCAGTCCCACAATTCCATACAACTTTACCAGCAATCCTCCCGAAATGAAAAAAGCAGCAATGCCTGTTCTTCCTTTCATGACATGCACAAATGCCAAAATGATCCAGGAGCAGAGCATGGGATTGAACTGCTGGCTCTGGATCGAACCACACATTTCCAACAAAGAGATGGACATGACCATTTGGATGGCTTTGGGCTCAAGCGGTAATTTTTTTATCGCATAAAATAAAAACAACGCATTCGCCAAACACCAAAGCAAAATGCCAATAGAATCGGGCATCAAGGCAAAGGGAGCGATGATCAAACTGAAGCTGGGACCATAATGGTTTTGATAGAGATAACTGCCCGGATAAAAATCATAGAGATTGGCTTGTCGGACGATATTCAAAAAGACATGCTTATAAATGAGATAGTTGTTATACGCTTTGGTGCCCAAACTGTATTTCACCAAAGCAAATACCGCCGGAAGAAGGAACCATAAAGTGGTCAACACTTTGGGCCAGGCGATCTTTATCTTTTGTATTAAGTTATTGAATCCCATTTATATCTTCGAGTTCAAACAAATTTCAGTAAATATGATTGTATTTTAGGACGACAATCATTTTATTTTCTGATATTGCCAATGACTTAAGGGAGTAACAATCTGATATGGACAGAAATTTTCTGGATGATTACTTTAAAATGGAGCGTGAACACTGGTGGTTCCGTGTCAGGGAAGGCATCATCCTTGACCAATTCAAAACATCAGTATACAAAGGTGCACCACTGCAAATCCTGAATGTGGGTGCTGCAACCGGCAGGTCTTCTGAAATGCTGGAACCCTTTGGCATTGTCCAATCCATCGAATATGATGAGCCCTCCTATCGCTTTTGCCATGATGTACTGAAAATGAAGATCGATCAGGGTTCAATCACCGAGCTTCCCTACCCCGATAACGCTTTTGATTGTGTTTGTGCCTTTGATGTGGTTGAACATGTGGAAGATGATCAAAAAGCAATCAGCGAACTTTTTCGGGTGTGTAAGCCGGGAGGAAAAGTATTCATCACTGTTCCTGCTTTCATGTCGCTCTGGAGCAACCACGATGTGGTCAACCATCATTTTCGCCGCTACCAGAAGAACCAATTGCTGAACCTTTTTTTTCCTCATGGAGGCAGGCTGATCAGGACAACCTATTTCAATTTCTTTTTGTTCATGCCCATTTTTCTGGTGCGGTCGCTCCAAAGAATATTTATCCGAACAAAACAATCAGCACTGAAACCAGACAATGACATGATCGAATCAGGCTTCATCAATGCAGTTTTTCAGTCGATATTTTCATTTGAAAGATCATTGCTGAAAAAAATCAGTTTTCCTTTTGGCGTATCGCTGTTGTTGTTGTGGGAAAAAAAATAGATCAATTGATCCGGCTGCAATGAATTCTTGCTGTCAGGGTGAAATTGCGTTATTTTGCTTTTAAACATTTTCCTCTACCATGAATGAATCACCGATCACGCAACTGCAGGGAGAACACTCCGAAATCATGAAGGGAGGAAAATTAGGGTATAAACTCCAGCGTTACGGTGCCATTTTCAAAGAACTGAAAAACTGGCCGGAATATTTGGCATTCAAGATGGGCGTTCATCCCGGAAAAGATTTTGTTTTCACATTCAAAGACGGACATGTGTACCGGATTCCCAAAAAAATGATAGGCCCTTTCAGGGAATGTTTTTTTGATGATCAGTATATGCTCCACTTTGATCAACAGGGCTTCCCAAAAGATCCCGTTATTTTTGATGTGGGAGCCAATGTAGGATATGCAGCACTCTATTTCTTCCGCTGCTTCCCCCATGCAACAGTCCACTCCTTTGAACCCATGCCCTTCCTGCAGCAGCTGATGAAAAAACATAAAGCACAATATCCAGGCCACCACTGGAACCAGCATCCATTCGGGCTTTGGAAAGAAGATGGTCAGATGGATATTTTTACTGATGCTCCTGATGACTTCACTTCCATTTCAGGCATCGCCCATTTTGAAAACGCGGTGCACAAGGTCTCCATTCAGGTGATGGCTTTGTCAACATTTATCAATGAAAATAAAATTGACACGATAGACCTGTTGAAAATGGATTGTGAAGGAGCCGAGTATGACATTCTTTTCAACCTCCCTGAAAACTATTTCAGCAGGATCAAAAGAATGGCCATGGAAACTCACGAGACCCAGCAATACACAACAGTGGAAATGGCAACATTTCTGATGGCCAAGGGTTATCAGGTCAAATATGTAACAAGACCCGCCACCCGCACAGGTCATGTCTGGGCATGGAAGTAAACAGAGTATGCAATCATGAAGATCGGATTTGACGCCAAACGACTGTTCAACAATTTCACAGGACTGGGAAACTACTCCCGCTTTGTTGTGGATACCTTGCTGGAAGCAGGCACAGCCGACAACTATTATCTCTACACCCCTAAGATAAAAGACCGGCCCGAAACAAAAAGATTCCTGCAGGATCCACGCCTGAAGATCATCACTCCTCCATCCTGGATGAAGCCTTCCCCACTGGCAGCAGTTTGGCGATCAAGCTTGCCCATCATTGCAAAAGAATTTTCTTCGCTCGACGTCTACCATGGTTTGAGCCACGAACTGCCCTTGGGGATTCCTTCGCATGTTAAAACTATCGTCACCATCCATGACCTCATCTTCCTGCGTTATCCGCAATTCTATTCAAGGTTTGATGTGATGATGCACCACCAAAAAGTGAAGCATGCCTGTAGGGTGGCCGACAGGATCATTGCGGTGAGTGAACAAACGGCGAGAGATATCATCCATTTTCTAAAAGCAGATCCGGCAAAGATTAAAGTGATCTATCAGGGATGCCACCGACAATTTCGCCATACACATACACCAGCAGAAATAGAAGTTGTCAGAAAAAAATATGATCTGCCCGATCGATATGTTCTGATGGTGGGAAGCATTGAGTCAAGAAAGAATGCCATCACCCTACTGAAGGCTTTTGCCATGCTGCCCAAGGATGGAAGACCCGGACTGGTACTTGTTGGAAAAGGAACAACATACCTTGACGAAGTAAAAAGCAACATCGCTGCATTGAATATCGAAAAAGAAGTCAGCCTGATCCACCATGCGGCCTTCAGTGACCTGCCAGCCATCTATCAGGGCGCTACAGTATTTGCTTATCCATCATTGTTTGAAGGCTTTGGTATTCCCATCATTGAAGCCATCGAATCAGGAATACCGGTATTGACATCAAAAGGATCCTGTTTCGCAGAAGCAGGCGGACCTCAGGCCTGGTATGCTGATCCGCAAAAACCGGAAGAATGGGCATCTCTCCTGAAAGAAATAGTAGGATCTGATAACCAACAACGCATAGCATCCCAACAGGAACATGTGTTGAAATTCAGGCCGGAACAGAACAGGGAAAATGTATTGAACAGCTACCAATTCTGATTGCGCATATATCAATTCGAGAACCTCAGGCCCAATGTATAAGGCACTTGTTCCAGACCATATTGGTGCATGGGGTTTGATGCTACAGAGCCATACAATTTTACAGGGCCAAGTCCCAATTCCGCTACATAGGAAAGCTTGAACTGTTCGAGGTTAAAGTTGGACTTTGTTTTATCAGTGCCGAGAGGTCCTTTTTTCTTCTGCCTTGCGCTGGAAAGATAACCTCCACTCACGCCCGCAGAGAACTGAAATCCTCTTTTGCCTTTCATCGGATTGGTGTTGATGTTCAGCATCACCGGAACTGTCAGGTAATTGGCCACCAGCTTGTTCTTGCTCAATTCATTCACTCCGCCACGCGTCGTATAAACAGATATGTCATCTACGTATGTAATACCTGTCTTGAAGAAATAGTTGTTGCTCTCAATACCCAGACCGTATTTCAGGTTCAATACACTTTCAATGATGCTCACCCGCTGCATGAAGAACCAAAGATTGAAATTGGATACCCTGGAGGTTTTCAAGGCAAAATCTCCTTTTGAAGCTGGTACGCTTCCTGCAGGCTTTACAAATGCCTGTGCTGCTGATGTCGCATAATTGGTATTGTCATTGTATCCGGCAAAACCGATGTCATACACGAACCAATTGGTGGAAACTTTTTTAGGTTTCTTTTTCTTCAGTACATCACTGGCCGTTTCTGCAATTTTTTTCAAATCAACTCCTTCAATTGCCTTTCCCAATTTGCTGAAACCCTCTGCAATTCCCTTGCCCACGATAATCATGTTACCCATTTTTAAAGTATCCTCTCCAATTTTCAATGTATCGGTTTTGCTTATTGCAGACTCGTTGGGCTTGACAATGGTCATGTTTCCAATCTTCATGATCACCGTTCCTTTTTTCGACTTGGTTGTATCTGTTTGTGCCATCACTTGCACAGACAAAACACCCAATAACAATACCATTACTACCTGTTTCATACCTTTCTTTTTATTGATGATTCTATTTATTTACCGGAATATAAAAATTAGCAACCTGAATGAACTTTTGATCCTCTGGCAGCTCTTTCTCATTGAGCAGTCTTCTGTTGATGGTCCGAAGAATGGCACGGAATCCTGATTTTTTTTCCTCTTTCAACGCTGCATTGATAAGCAAAGTACTATTGGGTTGAGATGCTATTGACGCTGCACTTGTTGCCACGCGTTCAGCGGCTGCCAACAATGCAGCCTCTGACAGATTCCCCCTGAGGGCTGGTCTTGCAGGAGCGTCAACAATGGATGCTTTGCTGGCCTCAGTTGCACGCATATCCTCTACAATATTTTCTGTGGTCTGGAGTCCGGTATTTTCTTTTTTGACATCCTGCAGCGACACTCCAGTACTTGCTAATGATGAAGCATTCAAAGGGGTGGAAACGGCAGCAGCAATCGCGTTCACTGCACCGGATTCATGCCCGGCATGCTGCATGTCAATTGAATTTTGAATACTTTTTTTGTGCGACTCAATCGCTGAAACAATCTTCCCTTCCGCGTTTGATGACAATTGCCTTTCTTGCTTAACGGGAATAGCCTGATGCGCAATGGAAGAATCCTGCTGTTTTTCTCCCATCATCAGCCAAAGGATACCAATGGTGAAAAGAATTGCGGCAGCCGCAGCAAACATCCTGAAACGAAAAACAAATGTACCCCTCTCCTTTTTATAAAGCGCTGATTTATTGGGGCAGGTAATCGCCAGGTCCGGCTCAAACGCATATAGCGTATCCAGGTCTTCGACAATTTCCTTTTTCAATATTGACTTGTCCATCATCACCAAACCCTTGTCAGGACTGAATGTTAATGTTTTGATGCGATTGAACTCCTCCTCAAGCATAGGATGTTGCTCCACAAATTTCAAAACAGATTCCTGCTCGGATGACGACAATTCGCCATCGGCATAGAGCAGGAAAAATGTTTCGTAATTGAGTAAGTTGATCATCTTGCTTGGGGATTTTATCTTCTGTTCTTTCGGTATTAATTTTATTTTCTATAAGGCTTGTAGGTCAAATGATATTTTCAAGTTTTCCCACAAAGTCCCTCAGCTGAAGCCTTGCGCGGTGTAAATACACTTTTACCTGGCTTGGATTTAATGCTGTTATCTTTCCGATTTCATCATAAGAATATCCCTCATAATCTTTCAGGAGTATCAAAGATTTTTGCAACGGCGTCAATTGTTGAAGGGCCATTTCCAACTCCCTTTTTAGTGATGGTGAAACATCCCTGCTGACCCGGCTCTCCTCACTGAACGAATCCGTCAATTTCATTTTTTTGCTTTTCCTGATATGGTCGATCATCTGGTGATAAGCCACCGTGAACAGATAGGATTTGGCCGTTTCTCTCACCACTGCATCCCTGTTCTTCCACATTTTCTCAAACGCAGTTTGTACAATATCGCGCGCATCCTCGTTATGCTGCAGGTTCTTCAAAATGAACCTGAACACACCATCTGCATGGGCATCAACACAGTCGTTGTATTCTCTCTCTGTCATTGCGTTTAGGGTGAATGAGTCTCCTTCAGTGATACGAAGGTCTGTTCAAAAAGTTACAAGCCCGGAGAAAAAAAGTGTTTTGGGGCAGGAGATACCTTGGCAATGCATGCCAAAGGGGTCTTGAAGAGCGGATCTGGTCTTGCTGCTCCAATTGATCAAGGTCTTGGAAACGGGAAAAAGGAAAAGCATGGTAAAAATTGGTGAAGCCGTAACCAAGCACCAACACAAGCATCGTGCAAACCAACACAGTTAGCAAAAAATAATATGGGTGTTTTTTCTTCATCGATGCTATAACGAAGGTAAGATTGAAATGTTACAGGCCATCTGCGAAAAAGCAAATTATCCTGTGGAATCCAACGCTGAGGGCAATTTCTTTGCCATAGTTGCAAATTTTAATGGAATTTTGTAATCCCAAAACGATTTACATGAACGAATCCATCATCAACCGCCTCCAGTCAGAACTCGCTGAAATCAAAACAGCAGGACTTTTCAAGAAAGAAAGGATCATTGAGAGCCCACAAGGTCCTGTGATCACAGTTGGGGGACAGGAAGTCATCAACCTCTGTGCCAACAATTACCTGGGATTGTCTTCGCACCCAAAGATCATCGAGGCTGCAAAAAAGTACATTGATGAAAGGGGATTTGGATTGAGTTCAGTCCGGTTTATCTGTGGCACCCAGGACATCCACAAGGAGTTGGAACAAAAGATTTCTGCCTTTCTTGGAACAGAAGATACCATTCTTTACGCTGCAGCATTTGATGCCAATGGTGGCTTGTTTGAACCGCTCTTCAACGATCAGGATGCCATCATTTCGGATGAACTGAACCATGCTTCCATCATTGATGGCGTGCGTTTGTGTAAAGCACAGCGTTACCGTTACAAGCACAATGACATGGCCGACCTGGAAGAGCAGTTGAAAGCTGCTGCCCACCTGCGCAACAGGATCATCGTAACCGATGGATCCTTCAGTATGGACGGCACCATTGCCCAACTCGACAAAATCGTGGCCCTCGCTGAACAATACGATGCCGCTATCATGATCGATGAGTGCCACTCCTCAGGCTTTCTTGGAAAGACAGGTCGTGGCACCCATGAACATTGCGGTGTAGTCGGTAAGATTGACATCATTACGGGAACACTCGGAAAAGCCCTTGGTGGCGCATCCGGTGGATTCACCAGTGGCAGAAAGGAAGTGATTGAAATGCTCCGCCAGCGCAGCAGGCCTTATCTTTTCTCCAATACACTGGCACCCAGCATTGTTGGCGGCTCCATTGCCGTACTGGATTTGCTCAGCGAAACCACTGCATTGCGCGACAAGCTTGAAGAAAACACCATGTACTTCAGAAATGAAATGACAAAGGCCGGATTCGACATCAAACCCGGTGTTCATCCCATTGTTCCCATCATGCTCTATGAAGCCACTGTAGCGCAGGAGATGGCCGCCAAATTATTGGAAGAAGGGATTTATGTGATCGGATTCTTCTTCCCAGTTGTTGCCAAGGGCAAGGCCCGCATCCGCGTTCAATTGAGCGCTGCCCATGAAAGAGAAAACCTCGACAAGGCGATTGCGGCTTTTGTAAAGGTGGGGAAAGAGATGGGGGTGATATAAGGTTTAGGAGGTTGAACCTGCCAACCATAGGTTGGTAAACCAGCCGAAGGCGCCTGAAAATCAAATGATTTTATGAAATATTGTTTGCTGCTGTTATGTTTCTGTTGCTCCAGCAGGGTTTTTGCCCAACAAAATCAATTGGTTAAAAAGGTTTTAAGGACAAAAAACTTGATTGCCTTGTGGGATTTTCGGGAAGCCGCTGGCAATGAACGGGTTTCATTGAAAGGAAACTATGCACTGGCTGAAACCAATGGTCAAATAGAAAGCAACAGCGAAGGCCCTTTATCCGGCTATTCCGCCCAGTTTGGACAGGGACCATATCTTTCCTTGTCCAATGAAAAAACAAAAGCCCTGAATATTTATGGGCAAAACCAAGGAATAACAGTAGTTGCCTGGGTCAAATGGACAGGAGAGCAAACAGGTTTTGTAGGGGGAATGTGGAACGAATACCAGGATGGAGGAAAAAGACAATATGGGCTATTTGTTTCTCTGCCCCATTACAATGGGAAAAACCAGGTATGTGGCCATATCTCTTTAACAGGGAAGCCCACTCCTCCATTTCCATATTCCAAAGATTATTCTGCCAGCGAGCAGGTGGTTCCTGCCCATGTATGGACTTGCGTTGCCTTTAATTATGATGGGCAGTTCATACGGTCTTATGTCAATGGAAAGTTCATAGCCCGCGAAAAAGAATTGATCAACAATACCAAAGGCTTTGAAGGCTACCCCGATGGACAGATTGAATCCAAAAACCCATACTATTTCCCGGATGGAATGGGAAACAATGGATCTGACTTTACTGTAGGTGCAGTTTTGCTGAAGCGTGGAATGGGAAATTTCTTCAAAGGACAAATCGGAGGATTGGCAGTATTCAATCGTTGCTTAACGGATAAAGAACTTACAAGCATTGTTGAATGATGAGCGCAGCACATTGTGATGAATTGCTGTACTTGACCATTATTGGAATGAAGGTCTACAACAATAATTTCAATGCCATCCATGTCCTGTGTAGTGAACAGTTTCAAGTTGGAAAGGATAAGAAAGGGCGTATATTTATCAGTTAGCGGCAAGTCAGTGCACAGGGCAAAAATCTAAAAAATGAAATGGAATTTATACACATCAACAATTATAACAGCAATAATATTACAATCTTGCGGAATTAAAACCGCAAATGAAGTTGGGCTTCATTTTTCCACAGAAAAATCAAAACTGCCTGATACACTGCATTGGAAGAAAATAGGATATGCGAAAGAATTGATCAATCAAAGTGAAATGTTGGTTGTAATCAGTGGTGCCAGAAATCCAATTCCTTTAAATAAGTGGAAGGAATTTAAACCATCATTTCCCTACAAAAAAAACATTGACCGCCATTTGCTTTTTCAACAAACAGCATTTTATCGTTCCCCCAATACTGATGTAAATTGTAAAGACGTTGACTGCATAAAAGAGCGTGAATACAAGAACTATACATGGGTAGAAATTGCAAAACCAATTTGTGTAGATTATGTAGGAGGTAAAACCGATATACTCAAACCAGAAAAAGGTCATTTGGTTATAAAAACAATTCAGAAA
>CAILKQ010000154.1 GCA_903834825.1 uncultured bacterium
TACAAATCTTCTTTACAATGCCGGGTCCTTCATAGATGAAGCCTGTCCAAACCTGCACCAGTGCTGCGCCCCGGTTGAATTTGTCTGTTGCATCTTCTCCGGTGAAAACCCCACCACTGGCGATGACTGGCACTTTGCCATTGGTCAGCCTGGTAATTTTCTCAAGTATATCGTCTGAAGCCATTTTCAACGGGCGGCCACTCAAGCCTCCCATGCCAATGGATTCAACCTGGGCCATGGATAGCTCAGACAGGTTTTCTCTTGAAATGGTTGTATTGCTTGAAACAATTCCGTCCAGTTCAATCTCCGTTGCAAGGTCTGCGATGTCCTGGAGCTGGCCATCGGTCAAGTCCGGTGCAATTTTTAACAGGATGGGTTTGGGAAAGGGTCTTTTCTTGTTGTTCTCTTGCAAGTTGCCAAGGATCTTGAGCAGGGCATCCTTGTCCTGCAAAGCCCTGAGGCCTGGCGTGTTCGGTGAACTTACATTCACAACGAAATAATCCACCACATCAAACAATTCATTGAAGCAAATCTCGTAGTCCTTCCAAGCATCCTCATTCGGGGTTACTTTGTTCTTGCCGATATTGCCGCCGATGATCATTTTATCCTGAATTACTACCTGCTTCCCCTTCCACTCCTCCAACCGCTTTCTAACCACCTTCACCCCGTCATTGTTGAATCCCATTCTGTTGATCAGGGCCTTGTCTTCCGGAAGCCTGAAAAGACGAGGCTTTTCATTGCCTTCCTGGGGCAGGGGAGTAACCGTGCCAATTTCCACAAAGCCAAACCCAAGGGCTTCCAGCTCTCTTAAATAAGCAGCGTTTTTGTCAAAACCAGCACCTAAGCCTATGGGGTTTTTGAATGCAAGACCAAACTGCTCGCACTTCAGCGATTGTCCATTGGGGGAGAAAACTGCACGGATGGCCGATTTGATGGGAGGAATTCCACAAAAAAAACGCAGGGCATTCATTGAAAGGTAGTGGGCCCTTTCAGCATCCATCAAAAAAAATACTTTTCTTACCAACGTGTACATCGTGGCGAAGGTAAAACAGATCAAACCATCAATTAAAATAATTCAGAAATAATTTGGACCTTTCTCGTGGACAAGAAAAAACGCTCCGTGGAAGACTTACTTTTAATAAATAGCTCCCCAATCAGCCATTAAAACGATAGGCTTTTTGTTGCTTTTATTGATTTCAACGGGATTGATGAGTCCATCCAGATTGGAAATATTGCTATAAAACTGCCCGTCTTTTCCCAAAAGGACCGAGTACTTTCCCGGCTTTAATTTCAACTTAAAACTGCCATCTTTTTCTGCTAACGATCTGGCAACCAATTTTTTATCTGTCATCAAGAACACCCCCTGTTCTCCGGTAGGCATCCCCATGTTCATCAGTGTGGGCGCAAAGAAATAGACAGTAGTACTAAAGCCGGCTGGCTCCTCATTTAGTACATCAGGCGAAGGCATCTGGTTTCCCATCACACGCTTCACTTTACCAGTAACCTGCACTTTTGCACCCCCACAACCCACCAGGGAAAAAAGCAGCAGCATAAAAACCATCGTTTTCCCGTTAATCCACATTTGGCGCATCCATTTAAAGTTATTGTTTATAATTTCGCGAATGCTGAACAAGTTAGCTTTTTCAGGCCAATAATTTTTATCTTCAACGTTATGAGAATGCAAAAAAATAAAGTTTTTATTGCTACAGTTTTTTTATTGCTGTGCAACACATTATTGAATGCACAAAAGCAAACCATACCTCAAATACGTGAGCTTGAGAAAATTTCAATTGATCAACGTATAATCGAAACACAGCGGTATGAAAAAGCAATGAGCCTTGCTGCCAAAAAGGGATGGAGATTAACCATTGCAGATGACAAGGGGAATATCGCTCAACTGGTTGGTGTTGACGAACTAGGTTTTCCAATGTATGTTGCCACGCAAAGTAACGTAATAGCTGCATCTACAATTGGTACAAATAAATTATGGACTGGAGGAAGCTCTGGGTTAAATTTAAATGGATCAAGTGATTTACTTACCAACAAGCTCGCTCTGTGGGATGGAGGTTTGGTCAATAAGTCACACGTTGAGCTCATTGGTAGAATCACACAAAAGGACAACCCTGCGACAGAAGACAATCACGCAACGCACGTTACAGGTACATTAGTAGCATCAGGAGTGAATAGCATAGCAAAAGGTATGGCACATGGCATCAAAGGAATCATTGCTTATGATTTTGCTAATCACATCTCAGAGATCTCCGGTGAAGCTTCAAACCTTCTTGTGTCTAATCACTCCTATGGTAGTATTGCAGGATGGAGATTCAACAGTGCACAAAACAGATGGGAATTCTGGGGCACTCCAGGATCAACGGAGGACTGGAAATTTGGCAATTACAGTTCAGAGGCACAAATGTGGGATTCGATAGCAACCCTATCGCCTAACTACCTTCTTGTGAAATCAGCAGGCAACAACAGAAATGAAAGCGGTCCTGCCCTTGGCACCAACTATTGGAGGTTTAATGAATCCAATTCCATGTACGATGCAGGGGGAAGGCCAGGAGGCATATATGATCAAAGTGGTTTTGATGTATTACCCACTTATTCTAATGCCAAGAATGCGCTGATTGTGGGAAATGTTTTGCCTATTTCAGGTGGCTATACCTCAGCATCTGATGTAGTTCTCAGTAGCAGTAGTAGTTTTGGACCGACAGACGATGGCAGGATAAAACCAGATGTTGTAGCAAATGGCTCAGGACTAACTTCTTCAGGTTCCGGGAGTACTTCTTCTTATTCAACACTATCTGGTACATCAATGTCCTCTCCTACTGTAGCTGGTTCCGCTATTTTGTTGCAAGAGCTTTTCATGAGAAAAAACAACAACAATGCCGCATGGTCCTCCACGATCAAGGGATTGATTTTACACACTACTGACAAAGCAACAACTGATGCGGGCCCAGATTATAAACATGGATGGGGCCTTGTCAATATTGCCAGAGCAGCAGGTGTGCTTAATAACACAAAAAACAATTTGGTAGTAGAAAAAAACCTGAAAAATGATTCAGTATATACAGTAAATGTAGTTGCATCGGGTAAGGGTTCTTTGAGTGCAACAATTGTATGGACTGACCCAGCCGGTTCAATTACTCCAAATGGAACGCTCAATTCCAGGGACAAGAAACTGGTAAATGACTTAGACCTTCGCGTTAAACAAGGTAACAGAACTTTCTTCCCCTGGAAACTGGATGGAAGCGCCCCTGCCAACCCTGCTACAAGGGGAGACAATGATGTTGATAATGTTGAAAAGATTGAGGTAGACTCTGTTTTGCTTGGCGAAACATACACCATTGAGGTACGTCACAAAGGCCTACTGACCAGAGGTGGTGGCAGTCAGAATTTTTCTTTGATTGTTTCTGGAATTGGTGGAACCGCATACTCAGCTGCCACATTCAGTGACCAAAGTGGTGCTTACATTGATTCGCTCTCATTTGGAGACGTCAGCACAAAATACAAAGACACCTGTAGCACTTATAAAGACAGCAGACTCTCTCCTCTTACCATTGAATCGGGTGGATCAAATGCTTTCTTTATGCGCGTGAGAAGTTGTGATAAAATCAACAACGTCAGGTATGCCAAAATATTTATTGATACCAACAATGATGGTGATTTTGGAGATGCTGGTGAATCATTTGCAACCAGTCAGGCACTCCAAAACGATAGCACTTTCAAAACAACCATCAACTTTCCTACAGGCTTTGCCATTGGAGATAAAATACTGATGCGTGTAATTGTTTCAGAAACCAATGCCCCTAACTCAATTCAACCTTCCGGCAGTTATACAAGAGGAGAAGCGCAGGATTATACGCTAACTATTGTAAGACCTTCGAACGATCTTGCATTAAGCTCAATTGTTTACCCTTTTGATCGTGAATGTGCTGATGGCTCACAGTATGTTACTATTGAATTGAGAAACTCTGGAAGCAAAGAGCAAAGCAATATTCCTTTATCGGTAGAAATAAAAGAAAATGGAAATGCTCTTTCAACCATCACAGGTGTATTTAATGGTCCACTTATATCTGGTGCTGAATCTGAGTACACATTCCAGACACCATTTGTAATGAAGGCTAATTCAAAATATACTTTTACAGCAAAATCAAATTTGGTAACTGATCAGAATGCAGAAAACAACCAGGTGCTTTCAGAAGCAAATGCCTTGGCTTCTGGTGTTGCACCTACAGGTTTACAGGCTTTGATTTGCAATAATTCAGCAGCATTACTTAGAGGTACTGCAACTACTGGTAATTATATCAGCTGGTTTGCATCGGATACCTCAAAAATTCCATTTGCTTTATCAACAGTTAATACAGTTGCCATTACAAATACATTGACAGCTGACAAGAAATATTTTGGATCCTTTAACGACCTGGGTGGAACAGTAGGCCCCAAAGACAAAACAGCATTTGCTTCTGGAGGATACAATGAATTTAACGGCAACTTCGTGCGTTTCTCCAATGCTGTTCCAATGGTCATTGAATCCGTAAAGATGTTTATTGGAAATCCTGGTAAGGTCAGAATTATCTTTGCTGATCTTGCGAGCGAAAATGCTCAAGGGGGATACAGTTATTTCAATTTGGGTCAAAGAGATTTTATTGTCTCCAATACCAGACCAACTGCAAAAGCTGGTGTAGTTTCAGAGAATGATCCGAATGACAAGGGGATGATTTTCAATGTGAACTTTCCTGTAACCACACCGGGAAATCACGTGTTGATTATGCAGTGTACGGAAGGTGCAACAGTCTATAGAAACAACAATATAGCCGCTTCTCCTTATCCACAAAGAATTAATGGCATAAACAATGGGCTGAGTGTTACCGGAAATAGTGTTGTTCCTTCATCTTCTTCCGATCCAAATCAGTTCTACTATTTCTTCTACGACATGAGAGTAAGATTACTTTCAGAAGGTTGTCCAACAGCTAAAATTCCCGTTACTGCCATCAATAATGTAATTCCTGTAGTTACAAGAAGTGCTGACACCTTGATTAGTTCTGTTGCAAATGGCAACCAATGGCAGTTGAATGGAGCTGAAATTCCAGGTGAAAAAGGGCAAAAACTTAAAGTCACTCAATCTGGTAAATACAGAACTTCAGTTGTTGATGATTTTAATTGCGAAAGCTTGTCGGCGGAACAAGATGTAACGGTAACCTCAATAATTAATGTTGCTCCAGATAAAATTAGATTTACTATAGCTCCTAACCCAAGCAATGGCAACTTTAATCTAAGCTTCGGTGTTACAGGCAGAGAGGATTTAGCTATTGCCGTTTTAAGTTCGGAAGGAAGAGAAGTGTTCAGACAATCGCAGGCAAATTTCAGTGGAAACTATAAAAGAAGTATCTCCTTACAAAATGCCAAACCTGGTGTATACCTCATCAAGATTACACATGGTTTTAATCAGTACATCAAACGAGTTATTATTCTTTAATTGGATAATGTCTCGTCCTAGAAAAACCTTACACTGTTAAAAATTAATCCTGGATTTACTATACAGTTGATCAAAATTGATAATCACAACACGTCAGAAATATAGTGATGACTTGAAAAGTGGCCGTAAGGCCATTTTTTATTTAATGAAAATAAATTCTTAAAAACAGAAAAATATTCTATTTTTGTGAAAATGTGGGGAATGGTTGTGTTGTCAAAAGCAATTTTGATGTCTTTTGTGGAGAGGTTTCCAGAAACAGAAGAAGCAATATTTAGGTGGTATGGTCAGACTTCTGTGGCAAATTGGAAGAATTTTTCTGAAATGAAAAATAGTTTCAATGCCGTTGATGCAGTAGGAAATGATCGTTATGTTTTTAATATCAAGGGCAATCATTTTAGGCTGATTGCATTGATCATTTTTAAGGTTAGAACCGTGTTCGTTCTTTTTATTGGTACACACAAAGAGTATGATGAATTAGACGCTTCAACTGTTCAGTTTAAACAACATTAATCAATGAAATACCAGATTAAATCGAAAAAAGAATACCACCAAACCATGGTTCTGGTCTATGACTTGATGAACAAGGGTGAGCACTCGCTTTCTGAAGATGAGTTGTCCAAACTATCTGTCATGGCTGAGGCAGCTGAAAAATATGAAAATGAGGTACTTGGTTTTGGTGTATTGAAAACGCCCAATACCATTCCAGAGATGGTTGAGCTTAAAATGTTTGAACAAAAAATTTCACAAACAACCCTGGCTGAAAAATTGGGATTTTCTCCTTCAAAGGTTTCTGAAATTCTTTCCGGCAAAAGAAAGCCAGATGTTTCTTTCTTGAAGGGAATTCACAAGTTGTTGCATATTGATGCAGATTTTCTGCTTTCTCACGCTTAAATTTGGCCAATCCACAAAACGTCATATTATGCAAGAAGCTTATATAGTTGCCGGACTTCGTACTGCTGTAACCAAAGCAAAAAAGGGTGGCTTTCGCTTTACCCGTCCGGATGATCTTGCGATAGACCTGATACAACAATTGATGGCAAGCATCCCTGCATTGGAAAAGACCCAAGTAGATGATGTAATGGTGGGCAATGCCGTGCCTGAGGCTGAACAAGGTCTTCAAATGGGCAGGATCATTGCTGCAAGGGCGCTGGGCCACCAGGCACCAGGCATAACAGTGAACAGGTATTGCGCGTCAGGGCTGGAAACCATTGCCATGGCAACCGCCAAGATCAGGGCGGGAATGGCTGAATGCATCATTGCTGGTGGTGTTGAGAGCATGAGTTTTGTGCCGGCAGCTGGATGGAAAACCGTTCCCTCTTTTCGGATTGCTTCCGATGAACCCGATTACTATTTGAACATGGGGCTGACTGCCGAGGCGGTTGCCAAAGAGTATAATGTTACCCGTGAGGCACAGGATGCCTTTGCTTTTTCATCCCACCAAAAAGCCATTCATGCCATCCAGCAGGGATTTTTTAAAGAGGGGATTGCACCGATACAAGTGAATGAGGTCTATCTCGATGAAAACGGGAAAAAACAACAACGAACATTTACTGTAGATACAGATGACGGCGTTCGTGCGGATACCAGTATCGACGGATTATCAAAATTGAAACCTGCTTTTGCCATCAGTGGATCTGTGACTGCGGGGAATTCATCACAGAACAGTGATGGCGCTGCTTTTGTGGTGGTGATGAGTGGTTCCATGGTCAAGGCATTGGGGCTGCAGCCCATTGGCAGACTGGTGCATTGCAGTGTTGCAGGCGTTGATCCCAAACTGATGGGCATCGGGCCGGTGGAAGCCATTCCTAAGGTGCTCAAGCTCGCGAACATGACCCTTGCTGACATTGATCTCATCGAATTAAACGAGGCATTTGCTTCACAGGCGATTGCCGTCATAAATACATTGGGGCTCGATGAATCAAAGCTCAACATCAATGGTGGCGCCATAGCACTGGGCCATCCTTTGGGATGTACGGGAGCAAAA
>CAILKQ010000155.1 GCA_903834825.1 uncultured bacterium
CTCATCAAAAGACTCTATTTCAAGCAGCATCCCATCAGGGCCAGTGTGCAGGAAAGCCTTAAGAAAATGCTGATAGTAGAGAACAATGCACAGTTCCAAACGGCCTATCAACAAGGATCGGTACTGGTCAAAGGGAAAAAACTTTGTTGGGTTCTTGGATGGATTGAAGAAAACAGGCATGTCTATCCCTTTGTCATCAACTTTGATACAGGGGCCGAAGCAGACACCGATGCCATCGGAAAGAAACTGGCCAAAGACATCCTTGTACATGTCGGATTTTTCAGAGGGATCATGTAATGTGGAAGCAGGCAGTTCAAAGATTCTATTTCACAATAGTGTAAATTGCAATTGATGCAAGAACAACATTCACTCCATTCTGGTTTGGCCCACCTTGGCGCATACCAGCGTTTGCAAACAATAGAAGTAAAAATTGGCGACCTCTTGTTGGGCAATGGCCATCCGATCAGGGTGCAGACCATGACCACCACAGACACAATGAATACCATCGCAACGGTTGAGCAATCGATTCGTTGCATTGAAGCTGGCGCAGAGCTGGTGCGGATCACGGCGCCTTCCAAAAATGAAGCCTACAACCTGCTTGAAATCAAGAACGAATTGCGCAAGCGTGGATACAATACACCGCTTGTGGCAGACATTCATTTCACGCCCAATGCGGCAGAAATTGCCGCGCGCATCATTGAAAAAGTACGGGTGAATCCAGGCAATTATGCCGACAAGAAAAAATTTGAATTCATTGAATATACGGATGCCGATTATGTTGAAGAGATCGATCGAATCCGCGAGCGCTTCACGCCATTGGTAAAAATTTGCAAAGAGTATGGCACGGCCATGCGCATTGGCACCAACCATGGATCCTTGAGTGATCGCATCATGAGCCGCTATGGCGACAGCGCCATGGGCATGGTGGAAAGTGCAATGGAATTCCTGCGCATTGCCAGGGATGAATCCTACCACAACATTGTGCTCAGCATGAAGTCCAGCAATCCTCTGGTAATGGTTCAGGCCTATCGCCTCTTGGTTAAAACAATGCGGGATGAGTTTGGCATTTGTTATCCTTTGCACCTGGGTGTAACAGAAGCAGGCGATGGTGAGGATGGAAGGATCAAGTCTGCTATTGGTATTGGAAGCTTGCTGGAAGATGGCATTGGCGATACCATCCGCGTATCGTTGACTGAAGATCCTGAGTTTGAAATTCCTGTATGCCTTGATCTTGTCAAGCGCTACAATGGAATGACTGCTGCATCAACTGTTCCGGAAATCATCAAGTTGCCCTATTCTCCTTTTGAATACAGGAGGCGCGATAGTTTTGCTGTTGAAAACATCGGCGCAAAGCAGGTTCCTGTTGTGGTATCAGACATGAGCAGTGCTGACATCATCAACCCAGAACAACTCCAGAGCATTGGATATGATTACGATGAGGCAACAGACAAATGGAGCATTGGTGATGCGGCGGCGGATTACGTGTATACTGCTTCTACACCGATTGCATTTGCCTTGCCCGGCACCTTGAAGAACATTGTGAATGCTTCTATATGGGATGCATCAAGCGAGTCCCAGTTTCCGATTTTTTCACTTTCTGATTTTGGTGGCGCCGGTTCAAAAAGCACACGCATCAATTTTGTGATGGTGGATTGCTATAGCGAGAACCATGGTACTTTGCCTGCTCACATGGAGATGATCCAGCAAGCAGCAAATGATCAAACGGTTGTATTTTGTTTGAGCAGCAAGAACCGCAATGCCATGCAAAGTGTGCGCCGCATGTTCATTGAACTGACCAATCTTGGCATCCGCAATCCTGTGGTTTTGGTTACCGATAGTGGCATGCATACACCAGACGAACACCTCATTCATTTTGCTACAGAGACAGGAGCCTTGTTGCTTGATGGCATGGGAGATGGGATTTCATTGGGTTTCAACGGTAAAGCCATCATGGAAACTTCGAAGGCGAAGGGACGTACCTATCTAACAGTAAAAGACATTTACCAGTTCACCAACAATACCGCCTTCAGCATCCTGCAGGCCACCCGTACGCGGATTTCCAAAACAGAATACATCAGCTGCCCAAGCTGTGGCAGAACACTTTTTGATTTGCAGGAAACCACGGCCAAGATCCGTTCGGTTACCAACCACCTTAAAGGCGTCAAGATTGCCATCATGGGTTGCATTGTCAATGGTCCCGGAGAAATGGCCGATGCCGATTTCGGTTACGTGGGAAGTGGTCCTGGAAAAATCACACTCTACCGCAGCAAGGAAATCGTCAAAAAAAGTGTTGACAGCGAAGTGGCGGTAGACGAGTTGATCCAATTGCTGAAAGACAGCGGCGCCTGGGTGGAGCCGGCGTAGCAGTGTTATTGATTAACGCTGTTCACCACCCTAACAGGAACAATTTCAATTTTCATGTAAGGGTAGTATGGCAACGTTGAAAGTTTTGCATGCACATCCTCGGCATCAGCTGCCATCATTACAATGAAAATCCCAGACATATCAAGTTTAATGAAGGTGTCTACAATAGTGCCATTTTGTTCCAACTCCTTTACAACCTCCTGTTCTCTTGGGAGTAGTTTCATTCTTGTTTCGTTGTCCAATCCTTCTAATTGGATGTTAAGCATGAATTTTTTCATTTGTTTGGTTTTTATTGAGTGATTTGTTGGTTAGAAAATTGCAAACAATCTACAAATAGGTTTAGTCCATCAGCAATGTCTATGTAGAAGACACTGGGTACTAAAATTGAAAAATTCATTTAATATTATTTATTGTCAATCAGTTCACAATGTACAACCCTACTCTTATTTGCCAATTTTTTCATCACTACCAAGGCCCATTTTGTTTCACTTGATAGAATCTTCTTCCATCAAAACGAAAGAGTCCACTTCCTGCTCCCCACCAGATGTTTCCTGATTGGTCTTGATACATGCTTTGAACACAACAATTTAAACCATCAGCAGGAGTAAACACAGCAAACGCTTTCGGATTGGGTAAAGGAATGGAAGGGTCGAATCTTGTTGTGCTGCCTCGGGCGGTGATCCATATGATACCAGATCGTTCTATGATTATTCCCCAAAATTCTGTACCGCCCAGTCCATCTTTGGGAGTAAAGTCTGTAAATGTTTTACCGTCATATTTGCATATACCGTTATTCATTGTAAACCACATATTGCCTTTTGGGTCTTGGGCAATACCACCTGCATAGTTCTGACCCAAACCTGCTTTTTCATGAAAGTTTACAATTGTCTTTCCGTCATAGCGAAAGACACCTTTATCAGCAGATGCAAACCAAATATTTCCATTTGTATCTTCAAAAATACCTGCAACATCTATTGGTGCAATTAATGGGAACAGCCTAAAACACTGGCCTCGTATTGAATCTTTTGATGGATCATACTGGTAAACGCCAC
>CAILKQ010000156.1 GCA_903834825.1 uncultured bacterium
ATCCCACTCATTGGCAATCGACCACCAGATATTCTTATGTGCACCCAGCCTTGCAATGATATATTCCAGGTACCGAAGGTTCAGGTCCATGGGCAAGGAATCAAAACCCCAGCGCCCTTTATCGTAAGGATGAAAAAGAATCAGGTCTGCTTCAATGCCCAGCTCATCAAGTGCATCAATTTGCTGTTCCAGTGTTTTGAAAAATGCGGGATTGAACCGCGTATAGTCCCAGTTTTTATTGGATGTTGCTCCTGATGTTTTTGTTGTAGACAGGAATGGAAAAAGTTCGGGTTCTTCTTTGACCAGGTTATAGTCTTTGGGAAAAACACACATCCTTATTTTGTTGAAACCAGAATGCTTCAAAGCCTCCAACGTAATGGTTTGCAAGTCTTTACCCATGTGGTTCCAGGCATAGGCCGTTGTGCCTACAGGGTAGTATTGTTTTCCATCTGCATAGCTGAAATTGTACATGTTGCTCACCTGCACCATGCCATGGTTATCGCCTTTTGCAGGGATGCACTCAAAGCTGCCTTTTTTGCTGCTAAGCGTTTTGACATTGCTTTTTGTAACATATTTCCATGCGCCAGTTTGTTGTGGCATGAAACGGATCCTAAAGGTATCGTTGCCATCGTAAAATCCATCTACTGTGAAACTGGTGTCTTTGTTGCTGAACTCCGCGCTGAGTTGAACACCTGTAAACGCATTGCCTGCATAAATATGGGCAAGCACAAGCTCGAACCGCTTCCATTGTTGCACTTGTTGTTGTGCAAAACTGGATTGGACACGCAGCACGAAAAACAGGCAGGTGAAGCAGACAATCTTGAATGTATATTTCATCATCAACAGGCTTGGTCTTTATTGCGGATCAATATTTTCTCAGTGAATATATTTTATTTTTTCCAATGGACTGTTGGAGTAAAATGAATCCTGGCAATTGGTCGGATATGGCAACTTTTAAAGACAGGTGTGTTCGGGACGGTATATCGCAGGGAATCAATAGTTTTGAACAGCTTCAAAAGGACTTTATGCAACAGATACTGCAAATGAATTTTCCGACCCGTTTGGTTTTTGGCAACCATTCCATTGAAGTATTGCTCCCACAGGTGATGGAATTTAACATCCCTGCTGCCGACCTGCATACAATGGCTTTAAGGGGAATCCTGAAGATTCGTGAAATCATGAAGGCCTGTAAGGTACCAGCGAACCTACGGTCCATGGGGGTGACACAAACTGATATTCCGATATTGGCACAGGAAGCCATGAAAATACAGCGTCTGTTGAAGAACAATCCGAGGACAGTTTTATTGGAAGACGCCATCAACATTTACGAAAAAACATTCTGATGAAGAAGAACAAAAGATTTGCCGGTGTGGTAGTGCCATTGGTTACACCACTCACTTCATCCTACCAGCTGGATGAGGATGCTGTTGAAAAACTGATGGCCCGCATGACTGAAGGTGGAGTGCAATCCTTCATCATGGGAACAACCGGAGAGGCTCCTTCACTGCCCTTGCCCTTGCGCTTGCGTTATATTGAAGTGGCTTCAAAGCAAAAAAAATATGGTGATCTCTATGTTGGCATATCCTCTTTTTCACTGGATGATTCCATTCAGCTCGCCAGGCATGCCGCCGATCATGGGGCAGATGCGGTGGTGGCAACCCTGCCTTATTTTTATGCACTGACAGCGGATCAAATGGTTTTCTATTATCAACAATTGGCAGACAAGAGTCCGCTTCCGTTGATTTTGTACAATATTCCCATCACCACACATGTTAGCATTCCTCTTGACGTGATTGATGCACTCAGTCATCTTCCCAATATCGCTGGCTTTAAGGATTCAGAGCAAAATGATCCGCGGCTCATGGATGCATTGTCGCGATGGAAAGACAGGGAAGATTTCAGCCACTTCATGGGTTCTGCAGCCAAGTCTTCGCTTGCCCTTGAAAATGGTAGCGATGGCATTGTTCCCAGTGCAGGGAATGTTGAACCTGTTTGGTATGCGAAACTTTTGGAGAAAGCCATCGCCGGAAATGATGCAGAACATTATCAACGCATCACCGATGAACTGGGAATGGTTTACCAGCAGGGAAGAACCCTTGGAGAATCCCTTTGGGCCTTGAAAGAAATGTTGAACAGCCATGGTGTATGTGATTCCTACATGATGCCGCCACTTAGAAAAGGCAATGAAGCAGCTGCTTTGTTGTTGCAAAAACAGTATTCAAATTTTACAGAAAATGGTTATGAATAATTTACCCTAGGTTTGGTGATGGCTGCATCAATGTGCTTGATTTGCATACTGCTTCGTTTGACAATTTGCAATGGGGAGAAGTGAATGCAACATGTGGTGAGGCTTCTTTCCAGTCAGTAAAAAAAGTGATTGAGCTGGCAATGGAAGGAAAGCTGGATGCCACTGTTACCGGGCCAATCCACAAGAAAGCCATTCATGTGTCTTTGCGGCAGGCATGCGACCTTGTAAAAACAGACCGGATCATACAGGTTACTGAGTTGTTGCTGGGTGTATACAGTCACCTGGTACTGATGGGGGTTGGCTATGTTTCCAGCCTGTTTTTCCCATTTGTTCCGCCGGATGAAAACCTTGTTTATGTTGCCAAGCAATGTAAGTAGCAAAAACAATGACGGAACGGGATGGTTTCTGCCCAAAGTGAATTATTTTAGTGCATTCAGATTCCCTTAAA
>CAILKQ010000157.1 GCA_903834825.1 uncultured bacterium
ACTTTTTGATGATAACATAATCGTTATAAAATTAATAGTTTCCCATTAAGGAAACAAATGTTTGTGTTTATCCTAAATTAAATGACCAACAAGCAAAGATGATGAGCAGGTGAATATTTACAATGATGAAATCAACAAGTTTGTGGTGATTTTTCTCTTTGATGTGTTTTAGTCATTGGATAATGCCTCCCCTTATCTCCTCCACTTTCACCTTAACTTTTTGTAAATTGTACCATGAAGAAGCAATTCCTACTTTCTCTCCTTTCATTGGTCATTCTCCAGTTTTCAAGAGCGCAGGTTTTACCAGAAAGGGAACAATCCCGCGTAGTGGATGAAATCCTCAATGAAAGGTTCAATGTATTGTTGCCTCAATTGATGGAGCGAACAGGCATAGACATGTGGGTGATCATTTCGCGCGAATACAATGAAGACCCTGTACTAAAGACCATGTTGCCATCCACCTGGCTCTCGGCAAGAAGAACAACCATGCTGGTTTTTTTTAATGATCCTGTAAAAAAACAGGTTGAGAAACTGGCGATTGCGCGCTATAATGTCGGCGAATCGATCAAAGCCGCTTGGGACATGACCAGGTTTCCGGATCAATGGGATGCCCTGAAGGATATCGTTCAAACGAGAGCACCGAAAAAAATTGGATTGAATACCTCTATTGATTTTGGCCATGCGGATGGGCTGGACCATTCCCATTACGAGATGTTCATGAACATGCTTCCTGCGCAATACAAATCAAAGGTGGTGTCTGCTGAACCATTGGCGGTTGGATGGCTGGAAAGCCGCACGGAAAGGGAAATGCAGGTCTATCCTCAACTGGTCAAGATATCACATGATATTATTGCCGAGGGTTTTTCTGCCAAGGCCATCACCCCGGGCATCACCACCACAGATGACCTTGTATGGTGGTTCCGTCAGAAAGTGACCGGGCTTGGCCTTTCCACCTGGTTCCATCCTTCTGTTGCCATTCAACGAAATGATACCGCCAATTTCGAACACCTGAGGAGTTTTTCTAATCGGCCCAAGGATGATGTGATCAGGCCTGGGGATTTATTGCATGTGGATTTTGGCATCACCTACCTGAGGCTGAACACGGATGTTCAGCAACATGCTTATGTCTTGAAACCCGGAGAAACAGATGCACCCGCCTCCATCAAAAAGGCATTTGCCAACAGCAACAGGCTTCAGGATATCCTGACGAACCAGTTCAAGACGGGCAGGACTGGCAATGAAATGCTGCTTGCTGCCATAAAACAGGCCAAAGCCGAGGGCATTGTGCCCAGCATTTACACCCATCCCCTCGGCTTGCATGGCCATGCAGCCGGCCCCACCATCGGCATGTGGGACAAGCAGGAAGGGGTTCCGGGAAGTGGTGATTACAAATTATATCCCAATACGGCCTATTCCATCGAACTGAATTCCTCCACGCTCATCCCCGAATGGGGAAAGGAAATCAGGGTCATGCTGGAAGAAGATGGCTTTTACGATGGGAAAACCTTCAGGTACATCGGTGGAAGGCAGCAAAAAATGCTTTTAGTTAAATATTTCTAAAGTACTGTAACAAATATACTACTATGCATTGCATAGTATTTTAAAAGTTCATATCTTTGTCCTGTTATTGCATCTTTCACGATCAAAACAGGACCATGAACATAGAAAATACACAGAGCCAGATGAGGAAAGGGGTGCTTGAATTCTGCATCCTCTCCATCATTCAGCGCGAAGAGGCCTATCCCAGCGATATCATCGAAGAGATGAAAAAGGCCCACCTCAATATTCTTGAGGGAACACTTTACCCCTTGCTTACACGACTAAAGAATGCAGACCTGTTGGCCTACCGTTGGGTGGAAAGTTCCGGTGGGCCGCCCCGCAAGTATTTTTCATTGACCGAAAAAGGCGCAGCTTTTTACAAAGAGCTTGAAATGACCTGGAGGGGAATGAGCGACTCGGTGGAAAGGGTGATTGGAGGAAAGAGGGTTGAAGGGGTTGAAGTGGTTGAGGGGGTTGAAGGGTTGAACTTGCCTGCTGAAGGAAGAAGGGTTGAAGGGGTTGAAGAAAAGGGCGACATCCAACAGCTACCTGAGCAATCAACCAATACCGAATCCAGTTCAACAGATGAAAATACCGATCCCACAACTGATCAAGCCTCAAAGTCATAATCCTTCGCAACAAACATCAATCTTAACGTACAAACTTAGACCATGAACAAAGTAATCAATATCAATTTCCAGGGCAGGGTAATCCCGATTGAGGAACCGGCTTTTGAGGAATTGAAACAATACATTGAAAGCCTCCGCAATCATTTTGCCAATGAGGAAGGCAGAGAAGAAATCATCAATGACATTGAGAACCGCATTGCTGAATTGTTCAGTGAAAAACTGAAAGCCGGGCAGTCTACCTTTATCAGCCAGGAACATGTTGCTGCCATCATTGCCAGCATCGGAAGGCCAGAGCAATTTGACGATGTCACCATTGAAGAGAACTACACATCGACCTCCTCAAGTTCTTCAACCTCTTCAACCCCCCTGCCTTCGGCAGGCAGGTTCAACCCTTCAACTTCTTCAACCAATGCCTCCGAGCCCCGCGGCTCCCTCTACAGGAACAGCAACGAAAAAATCCTGGGTGGCGTATGCAGCGGATTGGGTGCTTATTTGAGGATTGACACAACCATTGTCCGTGTTTTGTTTGCCATGCTGGCAGTAGGCTCATTCGGATTTGGCCTGGTATTTTATATCGTACTCTGGGCGATTCTGCCTGAGCGATTCATGAACCATACTGCAGTTACCAGAAAATTGTACCGCGATGCGGATCAGAAGGTTTTTGGTGGTGTGGCCAGTGGAATTGCTCAGTACTTCAATATTGCCGTCTGGATTCCCCGCTTGATTTTTGCACTGCCTTTTATCCTGGGTGCTTTTGAAAGCATGTTTCATTGGGTTCATTTCAGGGGAGCCATCACCCTGCCATTTGGCACCTGGTTCCTGATCTACCTGATCCTTTGGATTGTTGTGCCCAAAGCGGTTACGGCATCCGAAAAACTGGAAATGAAAGGAGAAAAAGTTGATCTTGAGTCGATCAAAAACAAGGTGCAGGATGAAATGCAGGGAGTGAAGAAAAACTTTACAGACAATGCCAGCAAATGGAAACAAGACTTTTCGACAAAGGCAACTGAATTTGGTCAGGAAGCAAAGGAGACCGCCCAGCGTTTTGCTGGTGAGGCTGGTCCTGCCCTAAGGCGCAGCGGAGGCGGTTTTGGCAGGTTCATTGTTGGTGTCTTCAAGTTTATCGTGTTCTTTGTTTTGGGTGTGATCGCTATAGGAATGATTGCCGGGCTGGTGGCCTTGTTTGCAGGATTCAACATGCTCTTGCCCCTCAAGGATTTTGCCGTCAACAGTTCCCAGATCCAGGGCTATGCCTGGAGTACCCTTATCTTTTTCATTGCAGTTCCTGTTGTAGCCCTGGTGCAGTGGCTGGTCCGCAGGATTGCAGGTTCTAAAACAAAAAATCCATACATCGCCCTGACATTTGGCATTTTGTGGGCCCTGGGTTGGGTATCGGCCGTGATGCTGGTGGCAACGGTTTCAAAAGAATTCAAACGCCCTGGTCAAATCACCTCAGCAGTTGGCATTGTTCAACCATCTTCAGGTAAGTTGAAAGTCGAGTTCAAAGATGCCGAAGGACGGTACTATCCCCTTGATTTGGATTGGGACGACAATGATGAACAGGATCGCTACATGTCATCGGATGTAATGCTTTCAGCGAATGAAGACAGTGTATTGCTCAGGAACATCCGCATCAAACTGGAAAAAAGCCGAGACGATAGTTTTCATGTTACACTCATCAAGCGTGCAAGGTCTTCCTCGCCCAGGAATGCTGAAATCATTGCTGAGCAAATATCCTATGCAGTTGAGCAGTACGACAGCATCCTGAGTCTTCCGATCGCCTTCCCCATCACCACCCAAAATAAGTTTCACAACCAGCAGGTGATTGTGCAAATTGAAGTGCCGGTTGGAAAGGAAATATATGTGGATGGAAAAGCCAATAACCTGCATTGGTATTCTGTAAAAGGTGGTGCAAATGGCCTGTCCATCAATGTGGATGATGAGGACGAAAATTTCTGGAGAAGCGGTGTTTGGTACATCATGAAAGAAACGGGTATTGAAAAGAAGTTCAAAGATGAAGAAACCGATAAGGGTGAGTTGATGGAGAAGATCCAGAAAATGAAAGAGGAAATTGAAAAAGAAAACAAGAAGATTGAAGAGATGGAAATGAACATCAAAAACGGAGATACCACTGTCAACGTCAAAATCAATACCACCGCCATGGCAGATGGGGAAGAAGATCCTGCTGCAGGTGCTTCCTCCAATCCCAGACGATTGTTCTTTGGTGCGATGAATTTGTTGAAGATGGGGAGATAGATTTATCTTTACTCCCATGAAATCAACTCCCTTTACCCATCTCCATCAGGCACTTGGTGCCAAGATGGCCGAGTTTGCCGGCTACAACATGCCCATTTCCTACACCGGGATCAACGACGAGCACCATGCTGTTCGCAACAATGTTGGTGTTTTTGATGTAAGCCACATGGGTGAGTTCATCCTGAAAGGTGAAAATGCGTTGGCCCTGATCCAGCAGATCAGTTCCAACGATGCCTCCAAGCTAACAAACGGGCAGGCCCAGTACAGCAGCATCCTTAACCAAAATGGGGGAATTGTTGACGACATGTTGGTCTATTGTGTAGAACAAAACAAGGTCTACATGCTGGTGGTGAATGCGTCCAACATCAAAAAAGACTGGGATTGGATCCAGGAATTCAACCAGGGGAAAGTTGAGATGCACAATATATCTGAGAACACCTGTCTGTTGGCCATTCAGGGGCCTAACGCTACCAAGGTTTTGCAATCCATTACAGAGATGGACATCCTCAACATGAAATACTATACGTTCTCAAAAGGCCTTTTTGCAGGCGTTGAGAATGTATTGGTGAGTGCAACCGGATATACCGGAGCGGGTGGTGTTGAGATTTATTTTGAAGACGAGGGCGACAATGCAGTCAAGATTTGGAACGCGATATTTGAAGCCGGCGCTGCAGCAGGCATCAAGCCAGTAGGCCTGGGTGCCCGCGATACTTTGCGGTTGGAAAAAGGATATTGTCTGTATGGCAATGATATTGATGATTATTCCACACCGCTCGAAGCGGGTCTGGGATGGATCACAAAGTTCACCAAAGAGTTTACCTCCTCCACATTTTTGAAGAAGCAAAAAGAGACTGGTGTTGAAAAGAAACTGGTTGGATTTGAGATGGTAGACCGCGGCATCCCCCGCCATGATTACATGATCAGGGATGAAGAGGGAAACCTCATTGGCCGTGTAACTTCAGGTACCCAATCGCCTACCCTTAACAAGGGCATTGGCATGGGGTATGTGCTTTCAGAATTTGCTGCTGTTGGGTCTGAAATTTTTGTTGATATCCGCGACAAGCAAATCAAGGCGGTTGTGGTTCAGCTTCCGTTTGTAAAATAAGATTGATGGGCGCACAACAGAGAAAACTTTTCACTTCACTATCTCCCGCACTCCTCAACTTGTATGACATCAGCAACAGTGTTGTGGTGATCATCGATGTGTTGAGGGCTACATCTACCATTGCCACAGCTTTATACAACGGCGCTGAGGCAGTAATGCCTGTGGCCACTGTTCCTCGTTGCATAGAACTCGGCTCAGAACTCAACGGTATCACTGCCGGTGAACGTGATGGCAGGGTTGCAGCCGGATTGAGTTATGGCAATTCACCCTTTGAATACCCAAGGGAATTCATTGAAAACAAATTGTTGGTTTTGACAACCACCAATGGAACCAAGCTCTTGCACATGGCCCTTGACAGCGGTGCACCAGAAATCATCACCGGATCTTTCCCCAACCTTTCTGCTGTTTGTGATCACCTGATGGCATCAGACAAAGATGTTTTCCTGGGCTGTTCCGCATGGAAAGACAGGATCAACATGGAAGACACCTTGTTTGCAGGTGCAGTCATCAACAGGATCAAGGATCATTTTGAGATGCATTGCGATTCTTCCAAGATGGCCGAAAGCTTATTCCTTGAAGCGGGCGAAGACAGGTTTCGCTTTATGGAACGCCACGGAGCGACGCACTATCATCGCCTGATGAATTATGGGCTTGAAAAAGACATCCGTTATTGCCTGTCTGCTGATGTGGCCAACGTGCTTCCCATTTTCAGGGGAGACAGGTTGGTGTTGGAAGCATAAAGCTGCAGATCCCAAAGCCAAAAACCGCTTAATTTACTGATTTTTTTTCACATTATTCTTGTTTTTCGGGCTTACTAATTTATAGTTGGCAAGCGATAGGATTAGGGTTCTTTTGCATTAATTTCGCCAATTAACCCAACATCATTCATGTCATTATCGCATTTACTGAAATTCATTTACAACAACGGAACGGATGAAGTCATCCGTCGTGGGAAAAAAATCCATGCGATAGGATACGTTGAATTCATTGAGTACGACGACCTGCTGGGCGCCGTAAGTTTTAGGGTGAAGGATGACAATTACAGCACGTTTTACAAAGTTTATGTACAGAAATACAAAGATCCGCGAGCCATGGCTTTGCGCTGTTCTTGCCCCTATAACTTGGGTGATATCTGCAGGCATGAGGCGGCAGCACTCTTGCAATTGCAGGATCTGGTGGACAAGAACATGATTGGCGACAGCGCCATCAAGTACGACCAGCGGCATACGGTCATCAAAATGAAGCAGATCGAACTCCGCACCATTCGGATGCTTGCTACCCAGGAGGTTTGCGAGAAGGCTGAAGTGGCGCTCAGATCAACCAAAGCCACCATCATCAGTGCAAAGGATGAAAGGGTTGAAGCCAAGTTGGAACTCAATGGCGAGGCATTTCCCCTGGTCATCCAACGAAATGAAGAGCGCAATTTTGATACCTCCTGCAAGTGCACAGAGGAAACGCATCCGCTCTGTGTGCATAAAACAGTTCTTTTTCTACAGCTTCTGAATGCCTATGGTAGTATATATTTTGATACCATCCGCAACTGGGACAAGGAAAAGAACAAATTGTTGGGAATCTATGGGTACAGCATGAGTGAACCCGACTGGCAGAAAAAATTTGAATTTACCTATAAAGATGGCAAGCCCTTCCTGAGGGTGCTTGACCCAACAGTAAAAAGGGTGACAACGTCAATTGTTGAGGAGCAGCCCGTTGTTCAGCGAAAAGAAGCAGTGGTTGAAGTAGTCAATACCGTCAGCGAACCTGTTGTTTCTTCACAAAGGCTTGGCGTGGTTTTTATTGAAACACCCGGAAAATATCCGGGATTCAATGTTGAGTTGGTCTGTGGAGAGTTTGATCAGGAAAACATGGAATTCCTCGGCAAGGTTGAACACATTGACCTTTCTAAATATGTACCTACCACAGAGTTGGTTACAGAAGATATTTCCCTGATGAATGCTGTCAGAAAATTACAGCGTTCCGAAATTGACAAGTATGTCAGCAGGAATTCGCCTTTCTCCGGCATTTGGGAAAACATTATTTATTCAGAAGAAGAGGGCCTTCCTGCTGAAACAACCTTGCTGATAGACGAATACCTGCATCCTAAAATCGTCAAGATGTTTGCAGAACACGTGGAGCGTACCCTGTTCCTGAAACTCTTGCCAGGCAAGCCTTTCACAACCGCCAACCTGGTGAAGGTGGGGATTGGAAGCGGAAGGATGAAACCCGGATTGCAGGTTGCGCTTGAAAAGAAGCAGGCTATCATAACACCCGTGGCATTGATTGAAGAATGGGATATTGAGTTGACGGCCAATGAATGGTCTTCTTCTTTGGTTGCCCTTTTCAATGATCAGTTCTATTGCTGGAATTCACTGGAAGACCTTGAAGCCATCACGGCTTTCATCCCGGAGAGAAACAGAAAAATCACCCTTTCAAAATGGCCTGAATTTTTAGAACGTGAGGTCTTGCCCTTTGCAAGAAAATACAAAGTTGATTTTGACAAGTCTCTGATGACAGAGCTGTTCAACGGAGAGCCTGAAATCAAATTACAACTCCAGGAAAAAAATGAATACCTGGTGTTTACGCCTGTATTCCTTTACCAGGGATACGAAGTAAAATATACTGACAAGGAAACGATCTTTCTGCCCGAAAATGGAAAGATCAAGATGATCAAAAGAGACCTGGAGAAGGAAAGGGATTTTGTCAAAAAACTGGGCTCGCTTCATTCCAATTTTATCAATACAGAAAACAGTTTCAACCTGGTGTTGAAAGGAACGGAAGTATTGAGGAACAACTGGTTCTTCCTGTTTGTGGATGCAATGAAAGAGTTCCATGTGCCTGTCATTGGCTTTGAGGTATTGAAAAACTACAGGTTCAATACCGCGAAACCGCAGACCAGGATACAGATCAGCAATGGCGTGGATTGGTTTGATGCAAAAGTGGAGATTATTTTTGGTGACCAGAAAGTATCCATTGAAGAGATCAAGCGTGCCTTGAACAACAAGCAACAGATTGTTCAGTTGAACGATGGAACCCTTGGGATTCTCCCCGACGAGTGGCTGAAAAAATATTCTTTGCTGTTTAGGGTAGGAGAAGGAAAAACAGACCAGCTAAGGCTTTCAAAGTATCACCTCAGTGTCATCGATGAACTGTACAACAACATTGATGAAACAGAGGTCATGATCAAGCTGGAAGAAAAATATGAA
>CAILKQ010000158.1 GCA_903834825.1 uncultured bacterium
ACCTTGATTGTTTGTAAAGATGTTTGAGGCATCAATCTCCCTTCAACCTCTCCTGCCTTCGGCAGGTTTACCAACCTATGGTTGGCAAGCTCAACCTCCTCAAAATCTCACCCCAAACACATAATTCCTCCCCCTGGCCGTATAACCCATAACCTCCTGGTACTGCTGGTTGAAGATGTTCTTGCAGCCTGCATAGAGCTTGATCCTCTTGCCCAACTGGTACTGCGCAAAAACATCTGTTGTGTTGAAAGCATTCAGCTGCTTGGGTTTGCCACCATAGATGGGTTCAAAACGCTTGCCGGCAAAGCGCTGTGCAATCGACAGGTAGATCTTGTTGCTGAGCTGGTACCCTGCGGAAATATTGAGATTGCTTTGAGGAACCCTGAACAGGTGTGAATAAGTGGTATCTCCTTTGGCAGTATAACTCCAAGTACTAGCATTGTAAACAAAATTAGTGGTTGTCACTTCACCCTTCAGCAAGGTATGGTTCATTTTGATGTTCCATTTTCCCGAAACATATCCAGCTTCCAGTTCAAGGCCACGGTCTTTTTGAATGGCATTGTTGAAGTATTTGTTGTTGATATAGTCATAGTCAATACCATTGCGAAGCCTGCGTGCAAATCCTGTTATCCTCGCATTGAATTGTTTGTTGCCAATATATTGCAAGGAAACTTCACTGCTGACAGAGGTTTCAGGATTGAGTGTTCTGTTGCCCGAATATCCATCATACAACTGGTACAAGGTAGGAGCCGTAAATGCGGAAGAGAGGTTGAATGCAATCTTGATTTTTTCTGCTATGATATAGGAAGGGTTGATGGAATAGGTCATGTTATTGCCAAACCGGCTGTGCTGGTTGAAGCGGATGCCAGACTCCAGGTTGAATCCTTTCTCATTGTTGTAAACTATTGAAGCAAATTCGCTGCTGATGCTCGTCTTGGCCGAATCATCAGATAGGGTAGTTGCATATTTTCCGAAACTGCTCAAAGAGAGATAGTACTGGTCGGTATTTTGCCACCGGTGTTCAAGCCCTATCAACAGTTTTACTTGTTTGCCGAGGTCTACATTGCCCAGTGCCTCAAGATAGGAAGACCGGCCCTTGTAATCGGATTGGATGAATTTAGCAAATCCAGTGATGTCAAGAGAATCATCAAGATAATTTCTTGAACTGTTGTTCAGGCTGTAGTTCAGGCGGAGGATACCCTTGTCCAGTTTACGTGCAATGCCTGCATTGAATTGAAGGTTTTGGTTTTCAACCGTAAAATCTTTTGCATCCTTGAACGCAGACTGATCGAGTTCATTTTTGTATTTGCTCCATTGCATCCCTGTGTTCCATGACCATTTGCTTTTGCTGGCAGAACTGAACTGTGCCAACAGAAATGATTGTTTCATGCCATCCTTGTCAAAGCTTTTGTTGCGGCTTGTGTCCAGCGCTGCAGAAAATCCATCAGCACTTGAACGGGTGTACTGTAACTTGTACCGGATGTTTTTTGTTGTTCCAGAAGAAGAGAGATCCATGGATCTTGCGCCAAAGGATCCTGCGTTCAAATGCAGTCCCACAGCAGGTTTTCCTGATTCATTTTTTCTGGTGATGATGTTCACCACACCGGCAACAGCATCAGACCCATAAAGGGTGGATTGTCCGCCTTTTAAAATTTCAATCCTTTCCACTTCGCCCAAGGGCAGGAAGTTCAGGTCAAATGTTGACCGGATGGTGGAGCCGTCGTATGCCGGAAACCCGTCCACTAGAACGAGGGTCTTCCCTGTTCCCCCGCCGCGCACATAGAGGTCATTGTTGGTGCCCGGTGCGTTGTTGGCACCAATGATGGTAATGCCCGATTGCCTGGCCAGCATCTCGCCCAGAGAAGCGTAAGGGGAGCGTTCAATCTCTTGCTTGTTGATAACCGTCATTACCTTCCCGGTATTGACCTGTTTCTGTGGAAACCTGTTGGCGGTTACCACAATTTCATTCAGTTGTTTGCTTGAATCTGATTGGGCCTTTGCTCCTGTTGATGCAAGGAGCAGGCATGCCATGAGGAAATTTTTGGTCATAGTGTTGGTTTTACTATGAACCTTCGGATAATACAGAAATGGTTGACTGCTGCAGCAGAAAATTCATCCCAGCTTTTCTCCCGAAAGCCCTGGTTAATTAATGTTGCATCAGGCAGGTCTTCTGGCTCAACCCCATTTCCGGCCTTCCCGCTTGCGCAGTGGCTTGTGGAGGAAATGGTCCCGCCGGGGGCGGGATGGTTTATACAGCTACGGGGATAGCGCCGGAATTTAACCGGACTTCCCTTTTAATGAATTTCGTTTGCACGATCTTCAACCGTAATGCAAAGTGAAGTTGAGGATAATCAATAAATATTCAGGAATTTGTTTTCAACAACATGTTAAAAACAGCTAAGCTAATCTGGC
>CAILKQ010000159.1 GCA_903834825.1 uncultured bacterium
AATGGCAGGTTGATTACATCGCACCGCTCAACCACCTACCCTTGCTACCTTCCGGTCCTGGGGGAGTCAGCAGGAGCTGGTCGTGTAAGACCTGCCGGTGCAAATATACAACTTTTATCGAAGTGCACGATTGAATTGGCTGTTGAATTGCCTGATGCCAATCAGTTCGTCATAACGGCCTCCAAGCGGCCGAAAATAGACCAAGACCATGTAGGTGTTTTCTGTTTCCCAGCTATCATTTTCAGTCTGGGTTGAGCTGAATTTTTCTCTGGTATCCGTCTTTTCTTTGATGGCATACTGGTAATCGTAGTAGCCCTGTTTAAGGAATAGACTGGCCTCATAATTTCCAGTTTCATTGTTAAATGTCATGGTAGCATCCGGATCTTTTCCATGGTTGGAAAGCTCTCCCATGATTACAAGTTGACCATTCCTGAAAGGAAGGCCTCCGGGAGGCTTGAAACTAAAATGAACCCTTGCATAATCTGCATTCCACAGGGGATTGATGTTTTCGATGGTTTCGTTGATGAAAAGCCCATTCAGGTCTCTGTAATAAAAATACTGACGGGGCAACCTTGGTAGGTCTTCTTTCACAAACAGTTTAAAACTGCTATCCGTATTTTCTTGCCTTTTTATCCGATCTCCCAGCAGCCTGAAGCTCCTGAGGTTGAGCCAACGAAACTCTTTGCCTGCTGGCATGATCATCTCATTTTCGTTGCTGTATTGCAACATGTCTTGCTTGATGAAAGTGGGTGAAACAAGTGTGAGGTTATTGTCCCAGCGGTAATTCTGCAAGACATTTACCCGCACTTGCTGTTGCGGATAGCGGATATCAAAACCCTTGGTATCCAATTGAACCTGCAACCGGTGATGGGTCATGTAATATTGTTGGTTGAAGGGCTGCAGTACTTGGGCGGCCATACTAATCTTTTGGTAAAGGCCAGTTTGCTGGTATCGCCGTTGACAAAAACCTTGAGCAAATAATTTCCAGACTTGGTGGGCATGCAATTCCTGTCAGGGAAATTGGCCTGGTAATGGGTATACTTGGTCAAGGCAATTGATGCATTGCGGTAGGTTGAAATCCTCACCTGTGTGTAGCCTTTAACATAGTCTAAATAACTCAACTGCGCCGGTGTCCAGTCAGCATTGCAAAGAACATAGGTATAGAAATAATTTTTAACCCCACCGGCCATATCGTCAAAATTCAGTTCAAGCAGGTCTGTTGAATTTAGGTTGATGATCGGATAAGCAACAGGATCGCCAAATTTTGTCAGCTTGATGGTTTTAATGGCTGGATTGAACACCTGATCAGGCTGCCTTTGGGCGAATACAGACACTGCCGAAATAGAGATCAAACTGAATAAAAACAGTGTCTTGTACATGGGGATTGATTGTTTGACGAATTTAATCAATAATTGATTTGTATTTTTACCAGAGAAGCATATCCCTTGAATCTTTCACTTCGCATAGCAAGAAAACTCTTTACAGGCAGAAAAAAGTCATTTTCGACTTTTATCTTGCGTATTTCAATCACGGCAACCACCATCAGTGTTGCCGCAATGATTGTTGCGCTTTCTTTTATCAATGGATTTCAGACAATCGTGGCAGAGAAAGTATTTGGTTTCTGGGGGCACATGCGGGTGCAGCACTATGAACCCATCAGGTCTACGATTGCAGAAGAAGTTCCGATCAACAGAAACGATACGATCGAAAAGTTGATGGAAGCCCATCCAAACATCCTCTCTGTAAGTCCATTTGCCACCCGATCTGCCATCCTCAATGCCAATGGCACCATTGAGGGCGTGCTGCTGAAGGGCGTTACGGCTTCTTATCCCTTCAAAAAAATTGACAGGTTCCTGGTCAGGGGCAAGTGGCCAGCACTGGATGACAGTACGAAGTCAGGTGAACTCGTTTTGTCTGAATACACAGCAAATCAACTGGGCATAGACACCGGACGCAGTTTACTGATTTATTTTATCCAGGAAAATGGCGCAATGCCAAGGACAAGAAAGCTGAAAGTGTCTGGAATTTACAGAACAGGCATCGATGTTTATGACAAGGTATATGCCATTGGCGATATTCAATTGATTCAACAACTCAATGATTGGGACAAATCCCAAATCGGGGGATATGAAATGGATTTGAACGATCCTTCAACCATGGATTCAACGGCTGCAGGGGTTTTCAATTTCATACCAACAGGCTGGAATGCACTCACCCTGAAAGAAATTTCACCTGAAATTTTTGATTGGCTCAATCTTCAGAACACCAACAAATACATTCTCATGACCGTAATGACCATCATTGCAGTGATCAACCTCATTACCTGCCTGATCATCTTGTTGCTGGAAAGAACCCCCATGATTGCCCTGTTAAAAGCACTTGGGGCGCGGGATGGAATTATCCAAAAGATCTTCATCATCTATGGCTCATGGATCGCCGGAATTGGCATTCTGCTGGGGACAATCATTGGTCTTTCCCTATGTTACCTGCAACAGTATGGCGAACTGATCAAGCTCAATGAAGAAGCCTATTACGTGCGAGTAGCACCAGTGGCCATTGATTATGGCCAGGTACTGATGATCGTGCTAAGCACCTTTGCCATATCCATGCTGATCCTCATTCTCCCTTCCATGATCAGCCGAAAAATCAATCCTTCAAGGGCCCTGCAATTCAAATAACTAATTTGTCATTGCAGATAAAATAACTGCCGTTGCCACACCAGCATTCAAGGATTCAGCTTTCCCTTTTCTGGGGATGGTGATGGCCTTTGTTGCAAATGCCCTGATCGCCGAAGAAAGGCCCTTTGATTCATTTCCAATCAAAAGCAGGCAAGGTGTTTCAAAAACAGCTTGGCCGATGGACTCACCATCCAGCACTGCCGCATAAACCGGCATGTCGGGTGCGGCCGAGAGAAATTCCTCCAGTGCTGTATAATAAATCGTGGGGCGCAAGAGGCTTCCCTTGGCAGATTGTACCACCTTGGCATTGTATGCATCCACCGTATCGGTGGAACAGATGATATTTTCAACGCCAAACCAATCGCAGGAACGGATGATGGTACCCAAGTTCCCAGGATCATGGACCTGATCAAGCACCACGGTTATGCCTTTTGGTACAAAACCTGAAATTGGAGGCTCGGGAATCTGAACCAGTGCCAGGACTTCGTTGGGTGATTGCAACGATGATATCTTGCTCAGTTCAAAGTCTTCCAGTACCTGCACATTAATCCCAGGAGGCAGGGATGATGCGTGTTGCCTTGACCATGCACCAATAGCAAAAATCTTTTTGATGGAAGCAGGTTTTTCCTCCAACAACTCTTGCACCATTTTCACGCCTTCCATAATAAAGAGCCCCTCTTCTTCCCTGAATTTTTTATGGGCTAAACTTTGAATATATTTGACTTCCGCTTTAGCGATCATCTTTTTTCATTTTAAACGCAGGCCTGTTGATTCGATTACTCAAATATTTTATTACTGTGCTGGCTGTTCTTGTGCTAACAGGAACTTCCTGTACAGTTGTGAGGCAATATCCGGAAAACAGGCCTTTCCATTTCGAAAATAACATAAAAATTGAAGCCAATCTTTCAAGGGATGAAAAGGCTGACATAAAGAACAGGCTCCTCGCCCAAATTGATGACAGTGCCCAGATCAGGGTGGCTTCAAAAATTCCATGGCCTTCGTTTCCATTTTTCATCCCGGTTTCGGTCATGGAAAGTCCTACCATTTTTAATGAAACACCATTGAAGCAATCGGTTTTCAGCATGAAAAACCTGATGAGCAGTATTGGCTTTAGAAGAACTGAGATCAGGTACGACACTACTGTACTCATCAAGAAGAAACAACAAAGGACGGTATCCAACTTTACAGTCATTGCAGGCCCCCGTTATACTTTTGACACTGTCATTTACGTTTTCCCCGATTCAACATTACAGGCGATTGCAAGCGAATCAACAAAAACAGCATTGCTCAAAAAAGGATCTGCATTTGATTACAGCGCCATTGACAAGGAAATCAGCAGGCTGACGGATATTTTCCAGAACCAGGGGTATCAAAAAATATCCAAGGAAGACATCATTGCAGAAGTGGATACCAACTACACCGAATTGCTAGATGCAACCCTTGATCCTTTCGAATATGCTTCCAGGATGGCAAAAGCATCCCTCAAATCAAAACAACCGGGCGTAGATCTTTACCTGCGGTTGAGGGCCAACAGAGACTCGAGTCATTTTATTGCCTACACCATTGGTGAATTGCTGGTTTATCCCGATCAGAAAGCAGAAGATGCTGACTCGACAAGAAGCAATGCCAATAAGGATTCCAGTGGCATCACCATCCTCTCTCTTCACAATACCTTTGACGACAACTTCATCAGAAGCAATATTTTATTGCAACCTGGCGCCGTTTACAAAAGAGACAATTACAGCAAAACACTGAACAATTTCAACAAGCTTGGGGCCTGGCAAAACATCAATGTGAGCAGTGAAACAGATGAGAAAAAAAGGGAGATCAACTATACATTCAAACTTCAGCCTGCCAAAAAACAATTTTTCAGCATCGACTTAGAAGGAAGCAGTATCATCAATACCTCACAATTGATTCAGGTAGGCAGTGGACGTGTTGGTCTGGCCACCAACTTCACATTGAGGAACAGGAATATCGGCAAGAGAGCCATTCAACTGGAGAACAACCTCAGGACAGGTATCGAGTTCAACAACTTCAAGAAAATTCTTTCCGGAGAAGTGACCCTTACCAACAGGCTCACCTTTCCATGGCTTGTGGCGCCAGTTGGCAAAAAGTTTAAATCCTATTTCCAGCAAGCCAAGACAGTTGCCTCTGCTGATTACTCCTATATTGACCGGTTTCGATTTTTTCAACTGAAAACATTCAATACATTTTTGGGATACGAATGGAAGCCAAACCCTTACACTTCTTGGCAATTCAGGCCCATCAATTTTGAAAATACACGGTTCAAAGCCGACAGTCTTTTCCTGGAATCCATCAGCAATTTTCCGCTCTTGCTGTATACCTACAACAATGGTCTGATCATCGGTATGAATGCCATGTTCAACAGGAACCTCACGCCCAACAATACCAAGAAGATCAACCTGCTGAAAATTTATGCAGAAGAAAGTGGTTTGGTTACTGGAGCCCTGTTGTACAACCAAACAAAACAGGGAAAGACCCTTGCTGATTTATTCCGGTTCTTCAAAATGGATATTGAATTCAAGCACATTATTTCACACAAGACCAGCAGCCTTCACCTGAGAGCCTATGCAGGAGCGGGTTTGGCGCTTACCACAGGGTCCAAAAAGGGAGAAGTAACCCTGCCTTTTTTCAAGAGCTTTATCGCAGGTGGTCCCAACAGCATGAGGGGTTGGGCCATCAGGAAACTGGGCATTGGTTCGAATGTATTTTATGATACGGTTGCGGCGGGTACCTTCAGTGATAAGTATGCAGACATGCAACTCGAGGGAAACATTGAATACCGGTTTGACCTTTTCCAGTTTTATGGATTCTGGATGCGGGGTGCGGCGTTCACTGATATTGGAAATATCTGGTTCAGGAATGACCTCAACAATACATTGAAAAATGCAGGATTTCGCCTTGATCGCTTGGGCAAGGATATCGCTGTTGCGAGTGGTTTTGGCGCCAGAGTAGACTTCAGTTATTTCTTGTTGAGGTTTGATCTTGGCTTTCCAATCAAAGATCCCCGCTATGGGCCAGACAACAAGGGAAATGCGAATATAGAACGGTTCTATTCGACCAGTTCAGGTGGCTGGTTTGTGAACAATGTTTGGAACAAACCCACCTTTCAATTTGCCATCGGCTATCCCTTCTGATTCAGGCCTGTCATAGTTTTCCTTCAAACCGCAACTGCATCTTCTCTACCATTTTGTAGGTGGCAGGACAATACTCAATGTTCTGCTTGTGAACATGGATATAATCCGTCATCTTCTTTTTCGCAAAATGCGGAAACCCTGCACAATCTTCCGGACGGATGGTATAGATGGAACACATGTTTGTTTTGAGTTCCAGGAACTGACAAGGTGTTTTGGTGTTCATCCAATCGCCCTTCTTGTCTTTGTACAACCATTTTTCCCTGAATTCATCGGGGGTTTGGTTGAAATGGGCCGCGATGCGTTCGGTATCTTTTTTTGTAAAGGTGGGTGTCATTGACCTGCAGCAATTTGAACAGGTGAGACAATCCACCTCTTGCCATATTTCCTTGTCTACCTCTTCAGCAATCTTGTCCAATCGCCTGGGTGCATTCTTTTCAAGCCTTGAAAGAAAGAGTTTCATTTTGCGCTTGTTCTTGCTTACCTTGACTTTGAATGTACGAAGGTTGATGGGTTCCATGGTGTGCGGTGGCTGTTTGAAAAATTGGTAATATTGAATAGCGAATTTAATGGAATAAACCATTCATCTAAAATGAACCTAAACATAGAATAATGTGGGATGCTTTCAAAAAAGGCTTTTTGGTTCACCTCCAACTGGAAAAATCACTTTCTCCCAATACGATCGATGCTTACGGACTTGACCTTGAGAAGCTGATCCAGTTTATGCAACTCAGGGAAATAAAGGCCGGACCAGAAGGAATTTCACTGAAAGACCTCCAGGAATACATCAAATGGATTGCAGGGCTGGGCATGAGTGAGCGATCCCAGGCAAGGATCATCTCAGGCATCAAGGCATTTTACCGGTACTGCGCCCAGGAGGAAATCACCAAAAACGATCCAACTGAACTCCTCTCTGCGCCAAAGTTGAAAAAAACCTTGCCAGATACACTGACTTTTGAAGAGATTGAACTGCTGATTGCACAAATAGACCAGAGCAAACAAGAAGGAGGAAGGAACAAGGCACTGCTTGAAACCCTTTACAGTTGTGGCCTGCGGGTTAGCGAAGTAATCAACCTGAGAAGATCGCATCTTTACCTCGACATCGGATTCATCAGGGTGGTTGGCAAGGGCGACAAGGAAAGGTTGATTCCCATTGGAACAGATGCCATCAAATACATACAGATTTACCAGCACCTGATAAGGGTACATATGCCAGAGAAAAAAGGATGCGAAGACCTCCTGTTCCTCAACAGGCGCGGGGGAAAGCTGTCCAGGGTGATGGTGTTTTACATCATCAAGGACCTGGCCTTGAAAGCCAACATTCAAAAAAGCATTTCACCCCATACCTTCAGGCATTCTTTTGCCACACACCTGGTAGAAGGCGGTGCAGACCTGAGGGCTGTGCAGGAAATGTTGGGCCATGAAAGCATTACCACCACAGAAATGTATACCCATCTTGACAGGAATTTCCTGAGGGATACCTTAAATCGTTTCCATCCCGGATTTAAACAGCAGAAAACAACTTAATTTTATCAAAATAAATTGTTCATGAGCACAGGAACCATCAAACTGTTGAGAAAAATTGGCATAGCAGAGGGCGCTTCATTTTTAATCCTTTTGTTGATCGCGATGCCTTTGAAATATAAATTGGGTATGCCCGAGGCGGTAAAGTATGCAGGGTCGGCCCATGGCTTCCTGTTTGTGGCCTATGTAGGCTTGGCCTATTATGCAAAAGAAGTCTACAACTGGCCCTTCAAGCGGTTTCTCCTGGCTTTTGTGTCTGCCTGGCTTCCCCTTGGAACTTTTTTCTTTGATGGCAGGCTAAAAATTGAGGAGAAAAGGATTGAAGCAGGCTTGCACTAAAAATTCTCTAATTTCACAACAAATACTAAGCAACATGAAAAAAACAATTCTGGCCTTGTTTTCACTGGCGATGGTTTTTCAAACCAATGCCCAAAGCCTCAAGACACCTGCCCCTTCAACAACACAAACGGTAAAACAGGAATTTGGTCTTGGCGCCATTGACCTCTCCTATTCCAGGCCCAATACCAAAGGCCGAGCCATCTTTGGAGACCTTGTTCCCTATGGGGCTATCTGGCGCACAGGTGCCAACAGTGCCACAACACTTACGTTCAGCGATGAAGTAATGATTGGCGGAAAGAAAATTGCCCCAGGAAAATATGGCCTTCTTTCTATTCCAGGTGCAAAGGAATGGACCCTCATCATCACCAAACAAATAGACGTTACCTCACCCTCCGCTTACAAACAAGAAATGGATGTGGTAAGGGTAACTGCACCCGCAGTGGCCATGCCATTTACCACTGAATCCTTTATGATTCTTTTTGACAACATAAAGAACAATCAAATTGATTTGAACATTGTTTGGGCCAAGACCATGGTGACCCTTCCCATCAAGGCTGATGTCGACAGCAAAATCATGGGTCAGATTGACAACCTCATGAACAAAGACAGCAAGCCTTATTACAATGCTGCCATGTATTATATGGACAACAACAAAGACCTCAACCAGGCTTCAGCTTGGTTGGACAAGGCTACTGCCCAGACCCCCAATGCTTATTGGGTTTGGTACCAGAAAGCCAGGTGTTTGGCACAGTTGGGAAAGAAAGCCGACGCCATGACGGCTTCGACAAAATCAATGGAACTGGCAAAGGCAGCCAAGAACCCAGATTACGTGACACTCAACGAAAAACTCCAGTCTACACTCAAGTAATCAGATTGAATCAATGATAACAGCTCCCCTGATTATTCAGGGGAGTTTTTTATTGGAGAAAGGCCCGCATATAACTCAGCCAGAGATCTCCTTCGCGCAGGTAGTGGACGGTATGAACAGCAGCAGATTGACCAAATTGAATGGCGGCGGTACCATGGTCTTGTACATCGAAAGATTGAATCCTGATCTGTTCAGAAAAATCCACGCCCCCATTTCCCCAGCACTTGTATACCGTTTCTTTGATGCTCCAGAACAAGGAAGCAAATACAATCCTGTCTTGCTCAGAGAATGTTGCAAGCAATACAAACTCATGAGGGTTCAGGAATTTTTTTTCTATTTTGAGAACCCTCGGGGAGATGGATTCAATGTCAATACCAACGGGTGTTTCAGCAGAAATGATGCCAGCAGCAAAACCTTTTGTATGTGAAATAGAAAACTGTGGCATGCCCTCAGGTAATGAAGGCTTTCCGGCAGGGTTCAATTGAATCTGGTCAAATGGAAATGAAGGCTGCAAAACGATGAGCACCATTCTGGAAGCCAGCTGCTGCAATTGCTGTCCAGGGTTTGAAGCGATAGCCCGGTACGGAATGGCCTGCTCAAAAAATGAGTGCTCTTCGGTAATTTCCCATAAGCCCAGGGATATATCAGCATTGTGTATGGAGCGAATCAGCGGCATGGAGCAAAGATATGGCCTCCCTGTTCACAGTTTGTTGAAAAAATATATTTCAATACCAGCCTTCTATACCGAATTTTGAACTGAGTAAAACGACATGCGATGATCCTTTCTGACAAGCGAATTATGGAAGAAATAGAAAAGGGAACAATCAAGATTACCCCTTTTGACAAGAGCTGCCTGGGCAGCAATTCATATGATGTGCATTTGGGCAAATGCCTTGCAACCTATAAAAGTCATATTCTTGATGCCAAAGCACACAATGAAATTGAGTACTTTGACATACCAGATGATGGCTTTGTTTTGTACCCGCATGTTTTTTACCTGGGTGTAACCCAAGAATACACAGAAACCCATGAGCATGTTCCATTCCTTGAAGGAAAATCCTCTACAGGCCGCCTGGGCATTGATATTCATGCCACAGCAGGCAAAGGGGATGTTGGATTCTGTGGAAACTGGACGCTGGAAATCTCAGTCAAGCAACCCGTCAAAATTTACCACGGAATGCCCATTGGCCAACTGATCTATTTCCCAGTAGAAGGAGAAATTGAAGTCAAGTACAACCAAAAATCAAATGCCAAATACAGTGGACAACCCGACCGGCCCATTGAGAGCATGATGTGGAAGAACAAATTTTAATTTGATCCCTTAGCCAAGAAAGCCTTGCATCCAGCTCACTTTTTACCCGGTCAATCAGTTTTCTACATCCTTTTCGGGCATCAACACCCGGTACTTTGCATTAATCGTTTGATTATCAAAACACTACTTAAATATAAATTCACCAATTAATGTACCAAAATAACTACCTTGTTGAATAAATTACCGAAAATAATCAAGAACTTTACACAGAATTCATGAAACATCCGGCAAAATTCAGATAACCCAAACCGTCTTTGCGCTAACCAATGAATAGCAAAATCCCCAAAGCATCAGCTGAGGGGATTTCTTTTTATAATATATGAATCAAGGTTTATCTTTAAGGCATGAATACATCAACAATTTGAACAAATAAATCAATACGTATCAACCAGCTTAAACATAGCCTGTCAACAACAGAAAACCTCCGCTCCCTGCTTTTAAT
>CAILKQ010000160.1 GCA_903834825.1 uncultured bacterium
GTTACATGGCGTTACAGCATGTTTATAACTTTTACTGACAAGTTTGTCAGTTATATTGACAGTTCCGTATCTTTGCACTGACAAATTAATCGCACTCAGATATGGCTTCAATAACCTTCTATCCAGACAAGGAAAAGAATGAAAAATCACTTTTACTTCTTTCATTTACTTTTAATCATGCACGCTTAAGACTTTCAACCGGACTGCATGTTCCCAAAAACGATTGGGACCAGCAAGCCCAGAAGGCAAAACCGGCGAAGGACTATAGCGAGATCAACACTCGTTTACGGGAAACTGCCAATTTTTTTCTCGATAAATACGATGAACTTTTTCCAAAAGGCATTAAACTGTCAAAAGAGGAAGTCAAAGTGAAATCGGCAGAAATGGTTAATGAGTTTAAAGTATTTACCGGCAGAAGCAAAGCTATTGATGCCTCCAGAGTTTCTCTTTTATCTTTCTTTGCAGTTTTTCAGCAAAGATATATAAACAAAATCAGTCCGGGTCATTTACAACAGTATTCGAGTCTCAAGAAGCAACTGGAATCTTTCCAAACCAAAAAGGAATTCAGGGTCGATTTTGACACCATAGGAAAAGATTTCTATATCCAGTTCACTGACCATTTAAAGGAAATTGGTTTAAAACCAAACTCCATTGGTTCATATATCAAGAAATTGAAACGGCTTATGAATGAAGCCGTTGAAGATAAACTGACCAAAAACCAGGAGCACTGTAAGCGGGAATTCAAGATTATTTCGGAAAATGTGGATACTGTGTACCTGAATGAAAATGAAATTAAGGCACTATATGAAATGCCCCTTGATCTGCCCGCTCACAGAAACATCCGGGACATTTTTGTAATCAACTGCTATACAGGGCTTCGTCATTCGGACTGGTCAAAAGTTTCCAACGAACATATACACGAAGGAAATTTATATGTACGTACGCAAAAAACCGATGAACCTGTAATTATGCCCATTAAACCATTGGTTTGGGAAATTCTTAAGAGATATGGAACTCTCCAAGTACCTCATATCAGGCAAACAAATGGAGCATTGAAACTGATTGGGCAAAAAGCGCATGATGAAAAAATCAGCAAAGGGGATCTGAAAAAATGGCTGGTGATCAGGACCCACACTGCCAGAAGGTCTTTTGCAACAAATGCTTATCTGGCAGGCATTCCAATGCGTGACATAATGCAAATTACCGGTCACCATACCACTGAATCATTTTTGAGATATATCAGAGTGACAAAGATGGAGACAGCTCAGAAACTAAAGGATCACCCGTTTTTCAGTTAGGTGCCAGGGTAGATGTATCAATAACGATCACCTGGTTACACAGGTGATCGTTATCGTTAACAAACCAAGTATCTCCCCATCAACCGCAGCAGGTGGCTCTGTTTCACCAGGGGGGAACTACTGGCTCCTCTTCTTTTGGTGTAACCACCGGATCGCCATCTGCAGGAACAATAATTATATCATCCCTTTGAATAATCCCAAGATA
>CAILKQ010000161.1 GCA_903834825.1 uncultured bacterium
AGGGAGATAACCTTGGATTTTCAATCAGCTTGGGTGAATTTTATTTTGAAAAAGGCAAGCCTGCAACATTCACCATTTCCAATGAAAATGCAGATGGACATATCATTGCTGATGGTGTTGGCATTATCAAACAAAAATAGCCAGCGAGAACAAAAAAAATAAATGAGACTTTTAAACAATAACAATTTGAGGTGGAAAATGGCAGCTTTGCTTTGCTTTGCTTCCGCTTTGAACTATATCGACAGAAATACACTGGCCATCTTAGCACCAACTATCCAAAAGGAATTGCACTGGTCGGATCTTGATTACGCCAACATCACTGCTTTGTTTGTTTTCAGTTATACCATTATGTATGCCATTAGCGGTCGCATCATTGACAGGATTGGTACAAGAAAAGGGTTTGCCTATTCTGTTGGAAGTTGGTCCTTGGTAAGTGTTTTACATGCCTTTGCCAATTCAGTAGGTCAATTTTCCATTGCCCGATTTTTTTTGGGGATTACCGAATCAGCCAATTTTCCAGCAGGTGTCAAGTCAGTTACTGAATGGTTTCCAATGAAAGAGCGTGCATTGGCCGTGGGTATTTTTAGTGCTGGCTCAGCCATTGGCGCAACGCTCGCTGTTCCTTTGGTGACATTTATCGCCATTGCTTGGGGATGGCGGATGGCCTTTGTTATTACCGGTGCATTGGGGTTTATTTGGCTGTTGTTGTGGTTGAGGTATTACTATTTACCTGAGCACAATACCCGAATATCTGATGAGGAGAGAGCGCTCATTCTAAATGAAGAGAAAGGTAAAATTGATCAAATGCATTCAAGTGCTGTTGGCATAAAATGGATTCTGATGCAAAAGGAAAGTTGGGGTTGTTTTGCCGGTAGAATTTTTATCGATCCAGTTGTTTATTTTTTCATTTTTTGGATTCCAAAATACCTGCATGATGTTCAGGGGCTTTCATTGGCTGAAATTGGCGTTACTGCTTGGTTGCCCTATGCAGCGATGGGAATAGGAACCATCTTGGGTGGTTATTTCCCCAAATTACTGATTGAAAGAAAAAACTGGAGTTTAAACAAGGCAAGGAAAACCATCATGTTGATCGCTTCTCTGGCAATCCCAGTTTTTTGTTTTGCGCTCACCTTAAAGGTCAGTCCTATTGCTGCCGTTCTTTTTATGTCGGGTATCATGTTGTCTCATGGGCTTTGGTCAAATATCACCTTGCCCACTGAGGTGTTTTCAAAAAAAATACAGGCTACAGTAACTGGAATTGGCGGAACCCTGGGAGGCATGATGAGTGTGATTACCCAAAAACTGATTGGCATTACGGTTGGGAGTCATTCATACTTGCCGATATTTATTTTTATTGGGTCTGCTTATTTGGTGGCCTTCATCTTGGTTCAGGTATTGATTGGTAAAATAGGGAAGATTCAAGAATTGCAAACACAATAATTTTCAGAACGAATTCTGTATGAGAACAGTTGAACACAAGTATGATTTTGTAGTAGTAGGTGCTGGGCTGGCAGGTATCGCTGCCGCTGTTACTGCAGCGCGAAAAGGAATTAAGACGGCATTGGTTCAAGACAGGCCAGTTTTGGGGGGCAATGCCAGTACGGAAATCCGGGTACCGCCAGTAGGTGCCACCCAATGTAATTTTGCTTACTCAAGAGAGACGGGAATAATTGAAGAGCTGTTTTTAAATAATTTATTGCGCAATCCAACATGGTCTTCACAAGGCTGGAATATAGAATTGGAGAACCTTGTGCGCAACGAACCCAATATTGACCTTTATTTGAATACTGCAGTCTCTGATGTAACTACAAAGGGTGGGGAAATTGATTCAGGATTACATGCTGAAGTAAAGATTGTTTCAGTCAAGGCATATTGTGCCATGGCTGAGACCTGGTTTGTTTTTAGTGCTGATTATTTTGCAGATTGTTCTGGTGATGGAATTGTTGGAGTTCAGGCAGGTGCAATTTTTCGGTATGGTGTTGAGTCCTTTTCAGAGTTCAATGAGCCCTTTTGTCCGGAGATATCTAATAAAGAGACCATGGGCATGAGTCTTCAGCTTCGTGCTAAGGATACTGGAAGGCCTATCCCATTCGTAAGACCCAACTGGGTGGATCTGGAACTCCAATTAGAAGATTTTGGTCCTTATCGTCCGGTCAATGAGCATTTTTTTCCGGACACTGGAGGTTTCTGGTGGTTGGAATGGGGAGGAGAGCTGGATACAGTCCATGATACACTCAAGATAAAGGATGAGGTGCAGCGCATTACCCTGGCAGTTTGGGATTATCTAAAAAATAGGTCACCACTTTCAGCAAGACTTGCCACGTATGAACTGGATTGGATGGGTGCTGTGCCAGGCAAGAGGGAGTCCCGTCGTTTTGAGGGTGACCACATTCTTACGATGGGTGATATTGACCAGCAGGTTGATTTTGATGATGCCATTGCATATGGCGGTTGGGGCTTTGATCATCATCCACCAGGGGGATTTCATGATAAGGAAACTCCAAGTACACACCAATATCTCCGGGGTCCGCACAATGTGCCACTGAGATCACTTTACTCCCGTAATATAAGCAACTTGTTTTTTGCTGGGCGAAACATCAGTGCATCCCACTATGCGCTCTCCAGTACAAGGGTTATGCTTACCTGTGCCCAGCTCGGAGAGGCAGTTGGCATGGCGGCTGCTCATGCTTGTAAGGTTGGTTGTACCGCACGAGATCTTTCCTACGGCGGAAGGCTCAGTGCCATCCAGCATGACCTGATAAAGGCGGACCATCATATCCATAATTTTGTCACTGCACTTCCGTTTGATATTGCCCCAGAGGCAAAAACAATTGCATCCTCTGTTTTTTCCGACCATGATCCGGTGGAGAGTTGGGGTACGGAACCCCTTATAGAATCACGCATGCAAATGCTATCTATTCTAACTGATCATATTACCCATGTCCAAATTTTATTGGATGCTTCTGGAGCAACAGAACTCTGCTATTCCTTTATGCAGGGTCCTTCAAATTCATCTACTTATCCAGACAAGCAACTTTTTTCAGGAAAAATAGAAATATCCCCTGGAGAAAAGCAATGGATAAACCTGCCCATTTCCTGCACGATTGCACAGCCGGGATGGCATTTTCTTGTAATGGAAGAAAATGCATTGATAAGGCTTCATGTAATCGAGTCTCCACCTGGCCAACTGAGATATTACCCTCGGCCGGAAGATCCCATTCGTCCCAATCCTCATTCAAAATGGACCTTACGTACGTTGACAATTGGCCAGAAAAGAGCTGCTGATGCAGACGGGGCATGTGTTTCAGCACCTGTATGGAATGAACATGCCTATGCTTTTCAAAACATCAGTTGCTTTCTTGGGTTTTCTTTTGCCTGCCGCGTTTTTCCATTACAGCCAATTTATGAACCAGCGATGGTTGTTAATCAGCATTCTCGTCCAACAAATCTTCCTAATCTATGGGTCTCCTCAAAAACTTCTTTTGAAAGGCCAGAGTGGGTAGAATTGTTGTGGGATAAGCCTAGGGATATTTGCGGTATCCAGATTCTATTTGATTCCTCCTTACAGTTTCATTTTGGACAAAGCTGGCAGGGCTATGCCGAAAATGCAATCTCAACAATTGTAAAGAAATATTCTATTCTTGCAACCTTGGCCGATGGTCAGGAAGTGGTCGTTGCGAATGCGGATAACAATCATCAACGCAATTGTTCTCATTCGCTTGACCTCAGCAATGTGCTGAGCATTAAGTTGGAGTGCAGTGCAACCCATGGGGTAGACCGGGTACAAATTTATGCTGTGAGGATTTTTGAAAAGCACGATATTTAACCATTAATAGCAATACAATTAAAGTGAAAACATACTTACTTTATGGACCCAAAGATATCAGGTTGGCTGATAAGCCTGTTCCCACATTGGAAGCAGGACAGGTTTTGGTAGAAATCAAATTCACTGGTATTTGTGGATCGGATCTCCATTATTTTAACCATGGTTTTTGCGGACGGTTTGTTCCGAAACGCCCATTTGCACTGGGCCATGAGTTCTCCGGAATAGTTCGAGAAGTAGGGTCAAATGTTCAAAGCCTCAGCATAGGTGATGAAATTGCAGTAGATCCTTCCATGCCTTGTGGATCATGCAATCATTGTCGGAGCGGTCATTATAACCTCTGCATTAACATGAAATTTTTTGGCTCTGCCAGCTGTGATCCTCACATTGATGGATCCATGGGCCAGTTTGTTGCTGTGCCCTCATCAAACTGTTATGTATTGCCCAAAGGAATTGATTTGGCGCAGGCATCTTTGCTTGAGCCGCTGAGTGTGGCCATGCATGCAGTGAGGCAGGTAGGTAATATCTCAGGAAAGTCGGTGCTGATAACAGGAGGAGGCCCTATCGGCCAGTTGATTCTAAGGGTGGCCAGGGCATTTGGTGCATACAGGGTCACCATGAGTGATGTAAATGCATTTGCCAGGGATTTCGCTCTGGCCAGTGGTGCCAATGCTGTCATCAATCCTGTTGATGAGAAGGCGTGGCAGGCCAATGAGCACTATGATGTGGTTATTGAAGCCTCAGGAGTTCCATCTGCCCTTTCCAATGGGTTGGAGGTCGTGCGGAGGGGTGGTACAGTTGTTTTGGTGGGTACCTTGCCTGAGCTTTTCAGCTTGCCTGGTAATTTAATCATGAGCAAAGAATTGAAATTATTTGGTTCGTTTCGGTTTGCTCATGTGTTTCAGGATGCTATCAACATGGTAGCAGCAGGGCAGATTAACCTTGATGGAATTGTTACAAATATGTATGGTTTTGATGATGTTCCTATAGCCATGGAGAAAGCTTTGGCAAAAGAGCATGTAATGAAAGTACAAATTGCAGTATGAAGTACAACCAATTGGGAAAAACCGGATATGAAATTTCTGCGATTAGTTTCGGCGCATCATCACTAGGAGGCGTTTTTCATGAAATAGATGAGCACAAGGCCATAGAAGCAGTCCATGTTGCGCTTGAACTTGGCATCAATTATTTCGATGTTGCTCCTGCTTATGGAGGTACAAAGGCAGAAACGGTTTTGGGTCAGGCATTGAATGGTATTCCAAGAGGAAGTTATTATTTGTCTACAAAAGTTGGTAAGAATACAGCATCAGATGGTTATGGTGTAGATAGTTTTGACTACAGCAGTGAGGGAATCAGAAAATCCTTGGATGAAAGTGCCAAACGCATCGGAGTTGATTATTTTGATATCGTTCATCTACATGATATTGAATACAACAACCGCGTGAATACTGAATCGGCGCTCAATGAGGGCATGAAAACATTGTTTGCGCTTAAACAAGAGGGACGTATTGGAGCTGTTGGTATTGGAATGTACCCTGTGGATCTCTGGGAAAGGGTTATTCAGGAGGGAATGATTGATGTAGGACTTTCCCATAATCTCTGCTGCTTGAATGATACGCGATTGCTTCCCTTGTTAAAACAAGCGAGTTCCAAGGGAATAGGACTCATCAACGCTTCGCCTTTTGCTTCAGGATTACTTACTTCCCGCGGTGCACCGGGGTGGCACCCTGCAACACCAGCGCAGAGGAGCATTTTTGAAAAAGCTGCAACATATTGCTTAGCGCATGGGGTAGAAATTGAAAAATTGGCAATCCAGTTTTCATCTCAGCATCCTGATCTTATCACAACCATGTTCAGTAGCTCAAATCCAGAAACGGTAAGGCGAAATATTGAGTGGTGTTCAATGCCAATCGATGAAATATTGTTAGCGGATGTGTTGAAAATATTAGCACCTGTCTCAAATCAAAATTGGAATTATTAACAATGAGAATTGATAGTCATCAGCATTTCTGGAGATACAATACATCTGACTATATCTGGATGTCAGACGAACATCAGGTTATTCGAAAAGATTTTTTGCCTGAAGATCTTCAACCTTTGCTTGACGACAAAGCAATTGAAGGTACTATCGCTGTGCAAGCAAGACAGATGTTGAAAGAGACTGATTTTTTACTTGATTTGGCAGACAAATACCCAATGATCAAGGGCGTTGTAGGTTGGGTCCCTTTATGTGATCCTCAAGTGGAGGATTACTTGGCTCAATATGCTGTGCAGAAAAAAATAGTTGGCTTTCGACATGTATTGCATGATGAACCAGATGATGATTTCATGCTTAGAGATGATTTTAATGCGGGTATCAAGGCATTGGGACGATACCCGTTATGTTATGATTTGCTGATTTTTGAAAAACACCTTCCACAAACCATTCAATTTGTTGACAAACATCCCGGCTTAACCATGATTGTGGATCATATTGCTAAACCGAAAATCCAAGGCAATGCTTTCGACATCAGATGGGCAAAGCATATCAGGCAGTTGGCAGAGCGTGATCATGTATGCTGCAAGTTATCTGGCATGGTAACCGAAGTCAGAGATAATCAATGGGATGTGGAATTGTTAAAGCCCTATTTCGATGTAGTTTTAGAAGCATTCGGAACAGACCGGATCATGTTCGGGTCGGATTGGCCAGTTTGTCTGTTGGAAAGTGATTATTCAACATGGGTCGATACAGTAGCATCGCTCATTGAAAAATTAACACCCGAAGAGCAATCAGCAATTATGGGAGGAAATGCAACTCGCGTATATTTAGATCCTATAAAAATTAATTAGAGTATCTTTTAAATTCAAATAATATGCATCAACAATCAAATAGTGATGTAAAGCGCATAGGTATGGTCATCAAACTTCGGCCAGAGTGTTTGGATCAATACCTCGCCTTGCATGCTGATTCCAACGCTGGCGTAAGAGATTTACTGGCAAAGTATCACATGAAAAATTTTAGCATTTTTCTTCATCAAATTGGAAATGATTGGTTCGAGTTCGGATATTATGAATATGACGGAACAGATTTTTTGGCCGATATGGCGGCTTTGGAAAAAGAACCCCGCAATCAGTATTGGCTTGAAATATGTAATCCCATGCAGATTCCTTTAGAAGGTGAATCTGGTTGGGCGACCATGACACAGGTATATTTCAATGAAGGCTAATTCCAATAATATTGGTTTACTTGCAATTATTTTGTGTAAATACTTTCTTATGACGCTCAATCTTAGAAAACTACTCCTTTTGACCTTCATGTTGGTATGTTGTTCACCTGCCGTTTTTTGTCAGGCCGTCATTAGCCCCTTGGAATTGACCTACAAACAGGTGGATACAGTGCAGCTGGGACTGAAGATATTCTATCCCCCTGGTCACAAAAAAGGCGAACATCATCCTACAATTGTATTCTTTTTTGGAGGCGGTTGGAACGGCGGTTCGGTGTCACAATTTGAGCCCCATGCTTTGCATTTTGCTGCCAAAAACATGATCACTGTGCTGGTGGATTACCGGGTAAAGACCAAGCACAATACCAGTCCTTTTGAATGTGTAAAAGATGCAAAATCAGCCATTCGGTATCTGCGTCAACATGCAGAAGCGTTAGGTATTGACGCAAACAAGATTGTCGCTTCAGGTGGTTCTGCTGGCGGACATTTGGCTGCGGCATGTTTTACCAACGAATCCCTCAATGAATCAAGTGACGATCTTACCATCAGTTCAAAACCCAATGCTTTGGTGCTTTTTAATCCGGTTATCGATAATGGAAAAGATGGGTATGGTTTTGAAAGGGTTGGCGAAAATTATGTTACTTTCTCACCCATCCATAATATACAGAAAGGGTTCCCCCCAACCATTTTCTTCCTTGGAACAAAGGATAAACTCATACCAGTAGCCACTGCTGAAATGTTCAAGAAAAAAATAGAGCAAGTTGGTGGTCGGTGTGAACTGTTTTTATCTGAGGATCAGCCACATGGTTTTTTCAACAAGGAACCATTTTTGTCTGAAACCATTGCAAAAACAGATGTATTCCTTTTATCGCTTAATTATATCAAGTAGAACGTGAAATACTTTTTTTAATTCATGTTGGCCAGCTTTTACCATAATTTTTTAATTCTATATATGAAGAGTCTATTGATCATTTGTCTTTTCTGCTTTTCTTTCAGCAGTCTTTTCGCCCAAACCGTTGTTGTTGTCGAGCAGGGACAAAAAATTTCGATCAGGGGGCTTTCCATGCCATCTTCATCGGTTGTCTGGGCAAGTGGCAGCAACGGCATGGTGGCCAAGTCAGTGGATGGCGGAAACAGTTTTCGGTGGATCAGGGTAGAAGGCTATGCCAAGCGTGATTTTCGGGACATTGAGGCATTTGATAGCTCCACGGCCATCATCATGGCGGTAGATACTCCAGCCATTATACTAAAGACCACTGATGGAGGGAAAACCTGGAAAAAAGTATTTGAAGACAAAAGGCCTGGCATGTTCCTTGATGCAATGGATTTCTCCGGCAACAATGGCGTTGTCATAGGGGATCCCATCAACGGGAAAGCCTTTATGGCAGTAAGCAACAATAGGGGGGATAGCTGGATTCCTAAGGAAACTCCTGATAGCATGATGGATGGTGAAGCGTTTTTTGCTTCCAGTGGTTCCAATGTTAAACTTTTGGGTACTAACCGGAATGCTAAAACCTTGTTTGTTTCCGGCGGCATGCAGTCCCGGATGTTCTTCAATGGTAACGCCATCAACCTGCCATTGCAATCAGGCAGAAACTCAACCGGTGCCAATGGATTGGCATTGCATCCCAATCAACAAAAAGGAATCATCATTGGGGGCGATTTTACCAATGATAAAAGAAAAGATAGTGCTGCCCTGCTTTTTTCACTCTATCCCAAAGTAACATTCAGTTATCCTGTCACACCGCCTTCAGGATACAAAAGCGCTGCTGTTTTCTTATCCAAGACTTCCGTATTGGCTTGCGGAACTTCCGGCGTTGATCTTTCTGTGGATGGTGGGTTGAACTGGGAAAAAATCAGCGAGATTGGTTTCCATGTTGCTGTCAAATCTCCAGATGGACAGTATGCTATCATGGCTGGGAGTAATGGAAGGATTGCAAAGTTCCAGTTTTAGGGATGCGAGGATCTGTTACCAAATGATTTATTTGTACATTTTCTCATTTGCTAACAAACTCTTTACCTAAATCTTTGTTCTGTATCACATGAACATGTTAGCTTCGCCCATCAACCAACAATCCTAACAATGTGTGGAATAGTTGCCTATATAGGACACCGAGAAGCATATCCAATTGTGCTCAAAGGACTAAAGCGTCTTGAATACAGGGGATATGACAGTGCCGGTGTTGCCCTCATATCCGACAAGATTGATGTCTTCAAAAAACAAGGAAAAGTAGCGCGCCTGGAAGAGTCTCTTTTGGGCATTCATTTAACTTCAACCATCGGCATAGGCCATACCCGTTGGGCTACACATGGTGAGCCAAGTGATCGGAATGCCCACCCGCACCTTTCTGCCAGTGGCCGGATTTCAATGATACACAATGGTATCATTGAAAACTATGCTTCCCTCAAACAGGAATTATTGAACAAGGGGTATTTTTTTAACAGCGATACCGATACGGAAGTCTTGCTGAATTTTATCGATGATATATTGTCTAACAACCAATGTTCATTGGAAGAGGCGGTACGCATTGCTTTGAAAAGGGTTGTGGGGGCTTATGTCATTGTATTGCTGGATGCTGAAAACCCCGACACGCTGATTGCAGCACGAAAAGGAAGTCCTCTTGTGATTGGTATTGGTGAGAACGAACATTTTTTAGCATCAGATGCGTCTCCCATCATTGAATATACCAAAGAGGTTGTTTACATCAACGATTATGAGCTGGCCATCATCAAGGGAAATGAGTTGGTGCTCAAGAACCTCGGCAACGAAACCATTACGCCTTTTGTTCAACAGCTTGATATGGAGCTGGCCGCCATTGAAAAAGGAGGTTATGAGCACTTCATGTTGAAAGAAATCCATGAACAGCCCCAAACAATTTTTGATTGCCTTAGGGGCAGGCTTGATGTGGTGAATGGAGAAATCATCATGGCGGGTGTTCAGGAGCATATTGAGGCATTGAGGAATGCCAAAAGAATCATTGTGGTAGCCTGTGGCACCAGCTGGCATGCAGGCTTGGTCGCAGAGTACATTATCGAAGAGCTTTGCCGCATACCGGTAGAAGTTGAATATGCGTCAGAATTCAGGTATAGAAATCCCATCATTGAAAAAGGTGATGTATTGTTTGCCATTTCTCAAAGTGGTGAAACTGCTGATACACTCGTTGCGATTGATAAAGCAAAACAACAGGGAGCCATCATTTTTGGAATTCTCAATGTAGTGGGTTCCTCCATTGCCCGTATTTCACATGCGGGTGCTTATACCCATGCAGGTCCTGAGATCGGTGTGGCAAGCACCAAGGCATTTACTGCACAATTGGTTGTACTGACAATGATTGCACTGAAAATTGCCAAAGCCAAGCAGACCATCAGCAATGATCGCTTTCTGCATCTCATGCAGGAGTTGAATGCTGTCCCTGGGAAAGTGGAAACAGTGTTGTCCAATACCGATAATATACAGGCTATTGCCCAAAAGCATGCAATGGCGAGCAGTTTTCTATACCTCGGAAGGGGCTATAATTTTCCTATAGCACTTGAAGGGGCTTTAAAGCTCAAAGAGATTTCCTATATCCATGCGGAGGGTTACCCTGCTGCAGAAATGAAACATGGCCCCATTGCTTTGGTTGACGAAGATTTGCCAGTGCTTTTCGTTGCGACAAAAGATGCCTACCATGAAAAAGTCATCAGCAACATGCAAGAAATCAACGCAAGGAAAGGGAAATTGATTGCGGTGGTAACCGATGGTGATCAGTCCATTGATTCGCTCACGGGAGATTTGATTTTTGTGCCTGAAGCGGATGAACTGATTGCCCCGATCATCAATGTGGTACCACTTCAGCTTTTATCCTATTATATCGGCGTCTCACGTGGCCTCGATGTTGATCGTCCGAGAAATCTTGCAAAAAGTGTAACCGTAGAATAGCATCCAAAACAGCACACATGAACAACATTGTAAAAAGTCCGATTAGCTCAATTGGATATGATTTTATTCCATTTGAATATTTACCTGAGGGCAAAGACGAATATCACCTTAGAAATAGGTTTAATAAAAGTGGCATACAGTTCAGAAGCCTAAAAGCTGCAGAACTGGAAATCCTTGTCAGAAACAACAACTCGTCTGATAACTGGAACAATGTATTGGTTTCAGCACAGTTTGACCCACACCTTGTTAAAGGGTGCAGTTTTTTTGGTTTGATCCGGATTGGTAAGCTGGAACCACTCTCGCTTGAGTTTCACAGCCTTAGATTGCCAGTTGGTCTTTTCAATTCCACCATCATCAATTGTGATTTTGGTGACAATGTGAGCATCCATAACGTGAACTATTTTTCCCATTTTGTAGTGGGAAATGAAGTGATTATCGCCAATGTCAATGAACTGGCCACCACCAGCACAGCCAAATTTGGCAATGGCATCATCAAAGAAGGAGAAACTGAAAGCCAGCGGATTTGGCTGGAGGTCTGCAATGAAAATGGGGGAAGGAAAATTCTTCCCTTTGATGGGATGTTGACTGCCGACGCTTATCTATGGTCTAAATACCGGGATGACAGTGCGTTGATGGATGCTTTTTATGCTTTTACGGAGCAGAAATTTGATGGGGCCAGGGGTCATTATGGATTGATCGGAGACCGAACTGTGATCAAGAATTGCAAGATGATCAAGGACGTGCAAATTGGTACCGATGCGTATATTAAAGGGGCCAATAAAATCAAGAACGTTACGGTGAACAGTTCTGCAGAAGCCTCTACCCAAATCGGGGAAGGGTGTGAACTGGTCAATGGTATCATCGGTGTTGGTTGTAGAATCTTCTATGGGGTCAAGGCAGTAAGGTTTTTTATGGCATCCCACTCGCAATTAAAATATGGGGCACGCCTGATCAACTCATACCTGGGCAACAATGCAACCATCTCCTGTTGTGAGGTGTTGAATTCATTGATTTATCCTTTTCATGAGCAACACCATAACAATTCTTTTTTGTGTGCTTCCTTGCTGATGGGGCAGTCAAATGTTGCGGCAGGTGCTACCATTGGATCGAACCATAATTCCAGGAGTGCTGATGGCGAATTGATTGCCGGCCGGGGATTTTGGCCCGGTCTCTGTGTGAGCCTCAAACACAACTCCAGGTTTGCCTCATTCTCTTTGCTTGCCAAGGGCGATTTTCCATTTGAACTGAATATCCCCATTCCATTTTCACTGATCATCAATGATCCTACGGCCAATGAGCTCAGGATCATCCCTGCTTATTGGTTCCTTTACAACCATTATGCTTTGCAACGAAACGAATGGAAATACAAGGACCGTGATGCAAGGGCAACCAAAGAACTTGCACTGGAGTACAGGAGCCTTGCCCCAGACAGCATCAATGAAATTTTTACGGCACTGGAACTGCTCTCGCTTTTTGCTGGCAAGGCATACTTTAGGTACGCAGGGACAGAAATTCCCACTGATGATATGTGTAAAGCCAAGGGCAGGGAACTTTTCAGTAATGATAATAAACTTTTGGATGAACTGGAAATGCTTGCCGAAGGTTTTGAAAACAGCAAAAGAAAGGTTGTGATCTTGAAGGCCAGAAAAGCCTATGCCTCTTTCAGAGAAATGGTGCGCTATTATGCCGTTGGTCAAATGGTAACCAAGTATAGCACAGATCTTACAGGTGATAGTTTACTTAATTTGACTTCCAGCTCAATGGAACAATCAAGGCAAGAATGGATGAACATTGGTGGACAGCTTGTTCCTTCATCATCACTTGTGGTTTTGTTGGAGGAAATAAAGTCAAGGAAATTAAACAGTTGGGATGCTGTTCATCTTGCCTATAAAGGGATTGCCGATGCTACTCCTGATCATCTGTTTCAACATGCGGTTGCTGCTTTGCTGGAAATTGAACATATTTCATTGGAGGATCTGACTGCAACAAAACTTTCCTCTTTGTTCAGGGGGCACCTTGCCACAAATGAAAAAGTTTTTCAGAGTATTGTTCAGTCACGGGAAAAAGACATGACCAATCCGTTTAGAAAAATGGTGTATGCCAATGAAAAGGAAATGGAGGCGGTGTTGGGCAAAATGGCTGATAATAGTTTTGTCCGCGAAAAAGACATGGAAAGAAAGGAGCTGTCAACAAGGATAGAAAACATCTTGGCTGCATTAAATTAACCTCAAAGCCTGAAAAATATTTTCTTCTTGTAAAGGAACTCACAGAGCTTCCATTCAATAAAGAAAATAGATATGCTGCTGATGATGCCTATCCCATTTTCTGCAATGAAGTGCTGGAAAAGGCCTTGTGTTATTGTGGAAATATATCCGTTGAGAAATCTTCCTCCAACGATTTCAAAGAAAAGGTAAATGAAAATTGAATTCATGCCCAACACAGTAAAAAAACTCAATCCTTTTTTGTTTCCTTTTACATCAATTAAATAATAGCAGGCAGCAAGCCCCAACAGGCACCAGCCCAGCGAAACAATCGTGAAAGAGGAAGTGGCAATCCGTTTGATGATGGGTGTAATGCCCGCCAGGTCCATTCCATAGCCAATGACAAGTGTTGCGGCACCCCAGATCAACAATTGTTTTGTCTTTGCTGGTTGCTTGCTCATCAGGTGTTTTCCCACCAATGCTCCTGCGATGGTATGAACAGCAGTAGGAATACAATTGATGGCGACCCATCCTCCACGGCTGGTTTTTCCCATGAGCAACATGTCCATGTAGTTTCCAAAATTGTAGTGATTGACATATGTTTGGTTGTATCCCGGAACATCCATGTAACGGTAGAGGATTTCAGTCAGCAACAGCAGTCCCACACTAAAAATGATTTGGGTTTTCATTTTCCAATCAAAAATAAAATAGGCAACAGCAATGGTGAAGGAAAGCTGTGTGAGGACATTCCATAATTCAAATGCAAGTCCATCTTTTTTTACCGCATAGATCAGCACTCCCCAAAAAAACAACCATCCGCAACGCTTCAGGATTTTACTTGTCCGCTGCAGATAGTCCAGCGATTTTGACTTCATCCCTTCAATGGAAAAAGCCATAGCAGTTCCTGCGATGAACATGAATCCAGGTTGAATGAGGTCCCAAAATCGAAGGCCATTCCATGGGTGATGGTGAAACTGAGTGATAAGGCCGGAAAGCCAATTTTCTTTGGTGACATCTTCCAGAACGTTGTAAAGTCCTGCAGCTTCCAAAGCCAATAAAAACATGATCATCCCTCTCATGAAATCCAATGAGGCCAATCGGTTTGGGCTGAATTCGGGTTTGATTGATGCTTGCATGTGCTTATTTTTTTGTCCAGTAAAATTCAAGCAATTTGATGAAATATCCTCCTACCACACTTCTTGCCTGCATGTTGATTTTTTTGCCGTTGGTGGTCTCGTGCCAATCGCAAATGGGCACCCTGCTTGGGGTTTGGGTGATGTACTTGTGGATGGGCAACATGAGTGTCCTGAAATCTTCTTTATTGTTGGCCAAGGTAGCACTCCACATTACCCAATCACTTTTGGTGTAGGTGCGCCTGCTGTCCAGCGGAAGGCCAAATTCATTTTGTTTTTTGATATAATAGTTCACTTCCTTCTCATATACCGATGCAGGAAAAAGATCCAGCAAAAGCAGCTTGTCCCATACAAGATTGTATTTTTGGCTCCAGGTTCCATTTTTGTCAAATGTCAGTGCATAATGATCTCCTTCATCCGCCATCTCCATCCACTTGATGGCATATTGTTTGGCAATGGCATCAAATTGTTCTGCTTCCTTTTTATACCCCAGGTTACGGGCCATTTGTGCATATGCGCCAATGCCTGTGATGGCCTTCATGGAAAGATTTACATTCCTTGCCAGCCTACCGGCAAAATCATCTGTACAAAGCTGGTTCGCAGGGTCCAGGCCATCCTTGACGAGAAAACCAACCCATTGCGTCAAAATGCTCCAATGCTTTAAGGCAAAATCAACTTTCTTTTCTGCCTTGCAAATGGCTGCTGTCAACAAGATCATGTTGCCTGCTTCCTCAACAGGCATGTCTGTAGGATAAGTCTGTCCATTGGCCAGGGGATAGGTTCCCAGGTCATGAGCTGGAAATGGTTTGGTCCATTTTCCGGATTCACTGTATTGCATCAATGGTTCCACCATTCCTTTTAACAATGCTGGATTGTAGATGAGGGTCAATGGGGCAGAGGGGTAAGTTACATCAACTGTCCAAATGGAGCCATTGCTGAAATTTTCTTTCTGAGGGAAAAGGAGCTCATTGTTTTCTCCCCTCACCAGCTTGTGCGCAGCCAGTGATTGGCGGTATGCGGCAACACAAAGCTCAGCATATTCTTTGCCTCCTGCAGCCGTTGCATCGGCATACATTTTTTTGTCGAATGCATTGCATTTGGTCAGTATGACATCATGTTCTGCGGAGGCTTTGATCAGCAGGTTTTCCATGTTGCCATGGATTTTTTTCCA
>CAILKQ010000162.1 GCA_903834825.1 uncultured bacterium
AAAGCCCGGAGCACTGCCCGCCATTATACTCAGGGGTGGAACAAACTTTGACGGTTCTGGTTCTCCACTGGTTATTGTGGATGGACCATTCAGGCCCTCATTGAGTGATATCAATCCTGAAGAAATTGAAAGCCTTGAAGTGCTAAAGGATGCTTCGGCGACTGCCATTTATGGAGCGAGGGCGAGTAACGGTGTAATCTTGATTACAACCAAGCGCGGAAAGGCGGGCTCTTCATCCATTGCATTCAAAATGAAATCTGGGGTCAATACCCTCAATTCACCTTATGAATTGCTTACTGCTGAAGAATATTTGTATTGGGGTAGAAAGGCATTGGTTGAAACATTCAAAGTCAATGGCAACCAAAGTTTGATCAACTCTTCAGGACCGAGGGGAACGGGAAATGTGTATAAGAATGCTGCTGGTGCAATTGTTGATGGCAATTATGACCTGAACGCATTGTTCAGCCCTATGGTTTTATCCGATGCAAACAGAGAGTTGCTCAATACAGGAAATGGATGGAAAGTGATGAAGGATGCCATTCCAACCAATGCTGCAGGAGCGTATGATCCTGCCGGAACAATCAAAGATCTTATTTACAAGGAGTTCAGCTATGCTGACAATGCATTCCGAAACCAGGCGGTATTGCAGGATTATAATATTGGCATGTCGGGCGGAAATGATAGGGGTACCTATTATGCCAACCTGGGCATGTACAATGAAGATGGTATCGCAAAATCTTCATTCTATCGTAGGTTAAACTTCGTGGTCAATGGCGATTATAAAATCAAAAGCTGGTTGAAATCAGAGAGCAGTGTTGCTTTTGCCAAAGCCAATTGGAGGGATCAGGCCCAAACTTCTGATGCAAGTTATTGGGGCCGTATCCTGATGGCTGCACCGACAATGAGGGGCGTGAATGAAAGCGGCGAAGTTTTGCTGGGCCGTAACTCAGGCGATGGTAATCCTACGATCAATGAACCCATGTTTATCCGCAGGAACCAATCAGACAAGTTTACTTTGTCTCAGTCGTTGAAAGCAGATCTCTTAAAAGATCTATACCTTAAAATTGGTGGTATTTTCATGTACGATGAACAAGTGGCCGAATCGTTCAACAAAGATTACAGAACAGGCGTATTGAGCTATACCAATCCCAATACAGGCTGGAACCGTGACCGCATCAGTTCTGCATCTTTCGACAGGGTATTCCGTCAAACCTATAATGCCATCTTGAATTATAAAACAGAATTATTTGGAAAGAGCAACCTTGATGCAATGGTTGGTGGTGAGTACTATGATGTATACAACAATGGTATGTCTGCTGGTGGCCGTCTGGCGCCAACAGATGATTTTGAGGCTTTAGGATTTACTTCTGCAGATGCAAACCAACGTTCTGTTGGTTCATACCATACCGCAGAAAGGATACTTTCTGCTTTTGGTCGCGTGAATTATGATTGGGATGGAAAATACCTGGCATCTTTTACTGCAAGGAGGGACGGCTATTCGAAGCTGATTGGCGATAACCAATATGGTGTATTTCCAGGAGCATCATTTGGATGGTTGGCACACAAAGAAAAGTTCATGGAAGCCACTTCGAACTGGCTTTCATTGCTGAAGCTTCGGGGAAGCTGGGGTAAAAACGGAAACATCGGTGGGATAGGCTTGTATGAATTACAAGGTGGTTATAACACTACCGGCAGATATGAGAACATCATTGGATTCGCTTTGGGTGGTATTCCAAATCCTAAACTGAGGTGGGAGAAAACCAACACGGTGGAAGCAGCCATTGAATATGGACTGTTGAAAAACAGGATAACGGGTTCAATCGGTGTCTACAACCGCATCACCAATGATAAAATTGCCAACGTTCTGCTGCCCAACTCAACGGGTGTGAGCAGCATTCGCACCAACAATGGATCGATGCAAAACAAAGGTTTTGAGACGGACATGGTTGTCAAGGTCATCCAGAACAAAGATTGGGAAATACGCCTTGGTGCCAACATTGCCTGGAACAAGAACAAAATCCTGAAGCTTCCTTTCAATGGCAATGAAAACAACAGGCAGGGTGGTACCCAGATTTATGATCCAGTTACCGGGAAGATCATTTGGGTTGGTGGTTTGCAGGAAGGACAGGAACCAGGAGAACTATTTGGATATGTAATGGAAGGCCTGATCAGGGATGCAAAAGATCTGGCAGACTACAATAAAATTGATTTGGCCGCCGGGCAGGTACAGCTGAATGCTGCTGCTGGGCGTTCGGTGACAAGTCAAAAATTGCTTACCCAAAGGGGATTAAATCCCAACCAGTGGTGGACAACCAGCCTGGGGGATATTCGTTGGAAAGACATTGACAAGAATGATACCATTGATTTCAGGGACAGGGTTTTCATGGGAAGAACCATCCCACGCTGGACGGGTGGTTTTAACCTTTCCGTTGGTTGGAAAGGATTGCAATTGTTTGCCCGTATGGATTATGCATTGGGATTTGTTCAAATGGATTTCCGCCAGCTTTGGGCCATGGGCAGCATGCAGGGTGAATTCAATGGTACTGATTTTGTAAAAGATTCATGGACACCAGAGAACCCCAATGCCAGGTTCCCAACGTATATGAACCAGGACCAGCAATTGAAAAAGAATTACGACAGGAACAGCAACATGTTCTGGGTGAGTTCGAATTACCTTTGTTTTAGAGAGGTGACGCTCAGTTATGCCGTTCCAAAAAATCTTTTGAACCGGGCTAAAATTGAAGGGCTTACGTTGATGGTGACGGGTCAAAACCTTGGCTATATCAGCAACAAAATGCTCAAACTGCCAGAAAGAACAGGCGAACAGGATGGGGCATATACGATTCCTACCCAAATGGTTTTTTCAGCAAATCTTACATTCTAATATTTTAATCATACACAATGATAAAGAATACATTTCAAGTCGTTCTGTTTTTCGCCATGTTGACAATAGGAATGACATCGTGTAAAAAAACATTACAGCTTACACCGCAGGATTCATTTGGCAGTGGAAATTTTTGGAAAAATGAAGCCCAGATTGCTGGCTTTATGCAAGGTTTACATACCTCGTTCAGGGGAAATATGTTTCAGTTTTTGCGTTTGGGCGAGATGCGTGGGGGTGGTTTCACCACGGTGGAGATATTCCCTGTGTCTTTGAATGAAGTGCCGTTGATCCAACAAAACCTGGAAGAGAATTCTTCTGGGGTCAGCAGCTGGGGGGGATTTTATAGTTCAATCCTTCAACTCAATTTGTTTATTCAAGAGACCGAAGCGGCAACCTTTTTGACGCCAGCAAAAAAAGGTTATTTCCTCGGTCAGGCCTATGCCATGAGGGCATACTATTATTTCCATTTGCTGAGAACCTATGGTGGTGTTCCGCTCAGGCTTGTTCCGGAAGTGCCCAATGGTATCACTGATCCTGTGGCTTTGCGCAAAGCAAGGGCTACCGAAGCAGAGGTATTGGCAGCTGTAAAAAGCGATGCTGATAAAGCCGTTGCTGCATTCGGAACCGCAGCTGTTGCCAACAAAGCCCAGTGGAATCCCATGGCGGCTTTGATGTTGAAAGGGGAGATTTACCTTTGGTCTGCCAAAGTATACAATACTACAGCCGACTTGGCTACGGCAAAAGCAGCATTGAATGCTGTTACTGGTTTTACGCTGCGTCCTGTTTTTGCAGATGTGTTTTCATATGCCAATAAAAAAAATACTGAGATCATTTTTTCATTGAACTATACTTTTGCAGAAGCTGAAATGCCAAGTGTATCAACCTTCACCTACGATTTGCCTGGATTGGCTGGTGGTTTTTATGCAGATTCTTTGGCTTCAGGCGCTTTCATTTCCACCAATCCTGATCCACTCAACATCGGGCAAACCAATGCGCAACAAATCATTCAACGCTACCGGTACAGCTTTGAATTGTTCCAGAGCTATGACAATGCAGACAGGCGCAAACTGGCTACATTCTATGATTTTTACAAGGTCACTAAAACCGGAGCGCCTCCATACAAAGTGGTTGCGCGGAATACTGTACTCAGAAAATTCGTCGGAACCATCGATCAAAACAAGCGTTATTTTTCTGATGACTGGCCGATTTACAGGGAAGCCGAGCGCTTGTTGATGCTTGCTGAAATTGTAAACGCTGAAGGCGGAGATCCTTCTGTTTACATCAAGCAAATCCGTGACCGTGCTTTTGGCGGAGCAGCCAACGATAAAGTTCCATTTGTAAATGGCAGCAAAGATGCTAATGAGCTTTTTATTTTTGCAGAACGCAGCAAAGAGTTTGTATTTGAAGGAAAGCGCTGGTACGATGCAAGAAGAATGAAATTTGGTGCAGAGCCGCTTGCATTCATCAGTACAAGTCATCCTTACGGAGTGTTGAACAAAGCCACACAAGCCTACAGGTTATTGTGGCCCATTGAACCTGCGATATGGACAAACGACCCATTGGTGAATCAAACACCTGGGTATGCAACTTCAAAGCCAAAATAAAACCTGCACAAGGGATTAGAACGTCATACATCATGGGGTCTGGGGTTGATTTTCCAGACCCTTTTCTCACCCAGCAATGGGCGTATAATATTATTAATTCAATGAAAATGAAGATTCAAGGTCTTATTGCTGCCGCTTTTACACCATTCAATCAAGACGGGTCACTGAACCTTGGTTTGGTGCCAGCATTGGTTGAGAAGCTTTTGGAAGATGGGTTGAAGGGTATCTTTGTTTGTGGCAGCAATGGCGAAGGCCCTAACATGACCACTGAGGAACGCATGAAGGTGGCTGAGGCATTTGTGAAAGCAGCCAACAAGCGATTGCTGATTATCGTGCATGTAGGGCACAGCAGCATCGCCGAATCAAAAAGGCTTGCCGTTCATGCACAGGCAATTGGTGCTGATGCTTTTTCATCTGTTGCAGCCTTTTATTTTAAACCCACTTCGGTAGAAACATTGGCGCATTGTATGGCTGAAATTGCAGCTGCCGCGCCTCAGCTTCCTTTTTACTATTACCATATCCCCATCCTTACCGGCGTGGGAATGGACATGATCGATTTTTTGAATTATGCAGGTGATCTCATACCTAACCTTGCAGGCATCAAGTATACATCCGCTACCATTCATGAATACCAAAGTTGTCTTGAACTTAAAAACGGAAAATTTGATGTGCTCTTTGGTTTTGATGAGTTGTTGCTGCCGGCCCTGTCTATTGGTGCAAAAGGCGCCATTGGAAGCACCTATACTTTTGCCGCGCCAGAGTACCTGAAAACGGCAGCACTCTACCAGCAGTGTGAAAACAACGCAGCAAGGGAAAACCATTCATTTATGGTTGAAGTGATCCGTATCTTTGCCCGTTACCCATCTGTGCCTGCACAAAAAGCCATCATGAAAATGTTGGGGTTTGACATGGGTCCATGCAGGCTTCCACTGGTCACACTGAACAAAACAAATTACGATAAGCTTTACGCAGAACTTGACGCCGTTTCTTTTTTTGACAGGGTTCCTTCCATTCCAATAAGCAGTAAAGAATTCTAACCTTTTTAAATTATTTCACATGAAGTTGAATAGATTTTTTGCTTTGGTCATTTCCTTTCTGATGGTCATTGCCTATGCAAACGGACAATCCTCTTCTGAAATAAGCGTGTTGCAAGAGCAATACCAGGTTCCTTTGTTGAAGGGGAAATCAAGCAATCCATTCATCAGGTTGAAATTGGTGGTGTCAGGCAATAAGGGAATGGCGGTAAATGGTTTTCAATTCAGCCTGAAGGGCACTACATCGTTGCAGGATATAGAACAACTTGCCTTGTACTATTGTAAAAATGATTCCATTGCAAATGCATCATTGGATTTGTCCAAGTCACAAGTGTTCGGCAGTGTTTCGTCCATAAGAAACAAAGTAACCATCAGTGGTTCCCAACAGCTTGATCCCGGTACACATTACTTCTGGTTGAGTTGTATCCTGTCTCCCAATGCCAATGCTTTGCATGAGGCAGATGTCAACTGTACCCAAGTTGGCATTGGCGAGAAACGTTTTGTGCCTGCTCCCGAAGGAAAAAATATCCAGCAAAAATTTGCAGTTGCATTGAGGAAACCCAATGATGACAATGTACATACATACCGCATCCCAGGCATCACCACTTCTAAAAAGGGAACCTTGCTGGCCGTGTATGACATGCGCCGCGAGAGCAGCCGAGACCTTCAAGGGCACATGGATATTGGATTGAGCAGAAGCCTTGATGGTGGCAATACATGGTTGCCCATGCAGGTTGCCATCGATATGAAAGAATGGGGTGGTTTGCCACAGAAGTTCAATGGTGTTTCTGATGCTTGTATTTTGAGTGATGACAAAACCGGAGCAATTTATATAGCAGGCCTATGGATGCATGGCGTCTTGGATAAAAACGGAAAATGGATTGAAGGCTTGACAGACAGCAGCAAAGCATGGAATCACCAGTGGCGTGAAAAAGGATCTCAACCGGGGTTTGATGTAAAACAGAGCAGCCAGTTTTTGATTGTCAAGAGTACCGATGAAGGCAAAACATGGAGTGATCCCATCAATTTGACAAAGATGTGCAAAAAAGAAGAGTGGTGGCTTTGGGCTCCCGGTCCTGGGCATGGCATCACCTTGAATGACGGCACCTTGGTGTTTCCAACACAAGGCAGAGACAAAAACGGCAGACCGTTTTCTAACATCACTTACAGCAAAGATGGCGGTGTGAATTGGCATACATCAGTTGCAGCAGACACCGGCAGTACAACTGAAAGCATGGCGGTACAATTGAGCAATGGAGACATCATGCTCAACATGCGGGCCAATGAAAATGCTACCCGCAAAGGGGATAACAATGGCAGGGCAATGGCTGTTACGAGTGATTTGGGTAAAACATGGACCAGTCATGCCGCAAGCCGCAGTGTATTGAACGAACCCGTTTGCATGGCCAGCACCCAAAAACACAACTATACGAAAAATGGAAAGCCTGCTTCTGTATTGTTGTTTTCAAACCCCAATACCAAAACCGGTCGCAACCACATGACCATTAAAATGAGTTTTGATGATGGGCTTACCTGGCCTAAAGAGCACTGGATGCTCCTTGACGAATGGAACAGCTTTGGGTATTCTTGCATCACTTCAGTTGATGAGCAGACCATTGGGATTTTATACGAGGGAAGTGGCGCCCACATGGTTTTTCAAAAATTTTCTTTCAAGAAGATGTTGAAGTGATTTGCTGAAGAAGGTGAATCGAAAAACAACAATCGTTCAAATGAAACCCTTTACTTTTTTTGTACTGTTTCTTTTTGCGTTGAAATCTTTCGCACAACAAACGGGTGACAATGGCAAATGGCATGCACCACAAAGTTTGGAAACCTTGAAAGCAGCACCTGTTGCGTTAATTCCTTTTCCGCAAGAAGTACAGTGGTTGAAGGAAGGATGGAAGCTGTCCTCACAACTGACAATTGTTGTTGATGGAAGTCAACCATCGCTGACTGATAATGCTGTGCGTTCTTTGAAAGCACTGCTGGCAGCTTCCTCGGTACAGTGCAATATGAAAATCCTGTCTCCCAATGATAAGGCTCCCCTGCATACAATTCAGCTAAAGAATACGAACAATCCTTCCCTCAAAGCAGAGGGCTATCAATTGAATATATCAGCAACAGGCATTCTCATCAATTCAAATGATGCTGCAGGCTTTTATTATGCGGTGCAAACCCTTCGGCAAATCATGGCTCAAAAAAATGCAAAGAATCAATTGCCTGGATGCAGCATTACGGATTGGCCTGCTTTTGCCTTGCGTGGTTTTATGCATGACAATGGACGTAATTTCCAAAGCATTGCAATGCTGAAAGTACAACTGGATAAACTGTCATGGTACAAGTTCAATACATTTCACTGGCACCTGACCGACAACCCCGCATGGCGTGCCCAAAGCAGGATCTATCCTCAACTAAACAATGCGAAAAACAGGATGCTAGGCCGTGATCCTGACAGCAGCTATAGTTTTGATGATATACGGGAGTTGATCCGCTATGCGCGTGAACGGAATATTTCTATCATACCCGAATTTGACATGCCCGGCCATAGCAAGTATTTTGAGCCAACATTCGGATTTAAAATGGAAACGGAACAAGGTATGCAAGTGCTTGAAAAACTGATTGATGAATTTTGCGCGGAAGTACGGGTTTCCGATTGTCCCATCATCCACCTGGGTTCTGATGAAGTGCGCATTGCCAATCCGCCAGCATTCATCAAGCGAATGACTGCCCGGGTGAAAGCAAATAATAGAAAAGTGATGGTATGGAATCCTGGCCTGCCTCCAGAGCCAGGTACTATTGAACAAATTTGGCTAGAGGATGCAACCTTTGTTCACCGGAGGACCAGCCCAAATCCATATGTTGATTCTTATGCTGGTTACCTCAACAATTATGATGCCTATTCATTGATCCAGCGGTATTTTTTTCAGCAGATCTGCAGCAAGCCTTTGGGTGATTCACTGGCCTTGGGTGGTATCCTCTGCTGTTGGCCAGATGTCAGGGTGGAGGACAAGTCAAAAATTCCATTGTACAATCCGGTATGGCCTGGTTCCATTGCCTTCAGCGAATCGTTGTGGTGTGGGCGACCGGATTTCAGGCCCGATTACATGAATGTATTACCAACAGTAGGTACTGAAGCAAACAATCATTTTCGCGAATTCGAACAGCGTTTGAGAAAGCACAAGCAGTTGTTTTTCTCTAATGACCATTTTCCTTATGTGCCCTTTGGTCATGTTGAATGGAATATGGCAGGCCCTTTTTACCGCAATGATAATGATGCCATTGACAAGGAATTTATTGGGAAAGATGCAGCGGACAGCGCTTCGGTGGCCTATCAAACAAAAAAGGTAATGGGTGGTATCCTTCGTTTTGAAGAGTATCTGGGTGGAGCAAAAAAATTGTCAAAGACCGCCAATGAAACTGTTTATTTGACTGGGTATACATTTAGTGCAAAAGCAAGGAATATACATGCCATTATTGGTTTTGAAGCGCCCGCACGCAGCAACAGGCGAAGTGCAGGGATTCCAAACAAAGGCCAATGGGATGCCAATGGCGGAGCAATATTCATCAATGACAAAGAATTATCAGGCCCAGTCTGGAACATGCCTGGCGGCCAACGCTACTTGCAGGCAACATGGGATAAGCCGGCCAATGAAATGCCCTATACAGAGGAAGAGTTTTATTGGAGTCGTCCGCCTGCTGTTATCGCATTGCAGAAAGGGTGGAACAAGATTTTCGTGAGGGTGCCAAGAACGTATATTGACCAAAAATGGATCTTTGCTTTTGTTCCCGTCAGGCATGATACCAAGGACAACTGGATTGAGGACGGATCGGTGAAAATTCAGGCTACAAAAAAATAAAATCAAATTCATTCTATTGACTGCTTGCCCCCCATCAAACGTCAGATATACTAAACAAAGTAACTGATTTGAATGAAATTGTCGATCAGATAAGTGTATTGTCAAATATATACAAGATTGGTTTGGTAGACTCATACAAACAACTCAACTGCCAATCTAAGATACTTGAATTGAACATTTTTGACCCAGCTCAATACAGCTTTTAAAATATTTTGCGTAAACTCGTATAATTGTAGAAGTCTTTAGCCCTTAAAACCCAATTAACATGAAAAGAAGGCAGTTTGTCGGATGTGTAGGCAATACCAGTTTGTTTTTATTGGCAGCTAGAATGCCTTTGTTCGCAAATGAATCCAATTCAACAGCTGCAGGAGAATTCCTATTTGTAGAAGCGGAACAATTTGCCAAGCATGGAGGATGGGAGCTGGACCAGCAATCGATGGAGCAGATGGGTTCTCCTTATTTGTTGGCCCATGGTTTGGGCATACCTGTGCAGGATGCAACAACCGAAGTTGATTTTCCTTCTGCAGGAAATTACAGGGTATGGGTTCGCACAAAGGATTGGGTGGCACCCTGGAATGCGCCTGGTGCACCTGGTAAGTTTCAGCTGAAAGTCAATGGGAAAGCCCTGGATGAAACATTTGGCACCAAGAGTGCAACCTGGCATTGGCATGATGGCGGAATGGTCAAAGTGACGAAGAAGTCAACCCTTGCACTGCACGATTTGACTGGATTTGAAGGGCGATGTGAAGCCATTCTCTTTTGTAAGGATCCCAAGTTTGAACCAACCAATGATATTACACAACTAACGGTCTTCAGGCGCAAACTATTGGGCTTGTCTGAAAAACCTGATGAAGGTGGTGAATTTGACCTGATTGTTTCAGGGGGTGGATTGGCAGGCACCTGTGCTGCCATCTCGGCTGCCCGCAATGGCATCAAGGTTGCGCTTGTACAAGACAGGCCAGTACTTGGCGGAAATGGAAGTTCAGAAGTGCGTGTATGGCCTGAAGGGCATACCAACAAGACCTTGTTTCCTCATGTTGGAGACATTGTCAATGAAATTCTTCCTCCGATCATCAAAGGACCTGGAATGGTATTCAATGGTGTTTCAGCCAATTATTACAATGATGCCCTCAAGTTGTCTATCGTACGATCAGAGCCCAATATCACCCTTTTACTGAACCATCGGGTGGTGAATGTGGAAACAGAGGCTGATGTCATCAAGGCAATCGTTATCCAGAGCACACTTACATCAAGGCAAACAAGGATAAAAGGAAAATTATTTTCAGATTGCACAGGCGATGGCTCCATTGGCTTTAAAGCCGGCGCAGACCATGAGTACAAGGTAGAGCAGTTGATGGGCAGTACTAACCTTTTCAATGTAATGGATGTTTCAAACAGCGAAGAGGTATTGGCCTGTGAATGCAAAGACAAGAGTGCGTTGGCCATGAAATGTGAGCAGGGGGATTTTGATCAACCCTTCCCACGTTGCCCATGGGCACTAGATTTATCTGACAAGCCTTTCCCCGGTCGGAAAGGACAGAAAACATTTGGCAAAGAAGGACTTGATTCATTTGCCAACATGTGGTATTGGGAGAGTGGGTTCAACAAGGATCAGGTCAATGACATAGAGCTTATCCGTGATCATAATTTCAGGGCCATGTATGGGGCTTGGGATGTGTTGAAAAACGTAGATAACATGTACCCCAAGCACAGGCTTGGTTGGGTGGCATTTATTGCCGGAAAACGGGAGTCGCGCCGACTGATGGGGGATGTTGTGCTGGATGCTGAGGATTTTAAAAAACAAAGAAAATTCGAAGATGGGGCATTCCCTTGTTCATGGCATGTTGACCTCCATACGCCAAAAAAAGAGTTTAAAGAAGGTTTTGAAAACATGGAATTTGTCTCAGATTATACACGTGGAGAGGAATACCAATATGGAGGGGAGTACTGGGCTCCGTACCGAACATTGTACAGCCGCAACATCAAAAACCTTTTCATGGCGGGCAGGTGCATCAGTGTCACCAAATCAGGCCTTGGTCCGGTTCGTGTGATGAAGACCTGTGCAATGATGGGTGAGGTTGTGGGAAAGGCGGCATCAATTTGCATCAAAAAGAATGTTTCTCCGCGCGAGGTGTATTCAAAACAATTGCCAGAACTAAAAAGGCTTTTGGGAAGGCCAGGTTTTTCAAGGGCTTAGAGCAAATGATTCAATACCAACTGTTCCATTTTGAGGAGTAGTGTGTCGTATTTCTCTGAACTGTGACGGATTTGTTAAAGTGGATTTAAGTGATTTCTGGCGATTAAACTTGAGATTAAAAGAGCGGTCATAGGAGAAATCCTGCATTATGATTAATTCTTTTATCCGGTTGACAATTGTAACATTTATTTTCTTGTTTTCTGCCTGCAAAAAGGAAGACGCTGTTTTGCCAACTTCTCCAAATGGGAAGGATCCGGTATCAACAGTTGATGCATATGCGGCCATCAAAGCATTTTTTGGTGTTGAAATTGATCCTTTGAATTTACCCAATTATGCCAACCAGGGGAAGCCCGGTTATATCACCAAGGACAACACAGGTTCTAATAACATTACCAATGAAAAAGCCACCATAGGTAGGGTACTTTTCTATGATAAGAATCTGAGCATCAACAATTCAATTTCCTGTGGGAGTTGTCACAAACAAGCCTTTGCCTTTTCTGACACAGCATTGGTGAGCAATGGGGTATTGGGCGGAGTTACTGATCGTCACTCAATGAGATTGATCAATGCCCGCTTTGGAGAAGAGACAAGGTTTTTTTGGGACGAACGTGCCATTAGCCTCGAAGCCCAAACAACACAGCCGATTGCCAATCATGTTGAAATGGGATTTAGTGGACAATCGGGCAGGGATAACATCAGTTCCCTGTTGGTTAAATTGCAGAAAATTGGCTATTACAATGAGCTTTTCAAGTTTGCCTATGGAGATGTTTCGATTACTGAGGCGCGGATGCAAGAATGCCTTGCCCAGTTTGTGCGGAGTATTCAATCTTTTGACAGTAAATATGACGCTGGAAGAACCTTGGCCAACAACGCTAATCAGGATTTCAGCAATTTCACAGCCACTGAAAATGAAGGAAAAAGATTGTTTATGACCCCTCCTGTTTTTGATGCCAACAGCAGCAGGATTGGTGGAGGATTAGGCTGCAACAATTGCCATAGGGCTCCTGAGTTTGATATTGACCCCAGATCAAGAAACAATGGTGTAATTGCTTTGGCTTCAGGCACTGGCCAGGATATCACCGTTACCCGTGCCCCTTCATTGCGGGATCTGATGAATGCAGAGGGTGTTTTAAACGGCCGCATGATGCACTCTGGGGGAGTGCGGGACCTTGCCACTGCCATTTCTCACTATGGGGGCTTCATCAATGATAATGCCAATCTGGATCAAAGGCTAAAACCCAACGGACGCAATGTTCAACGATTGAACCTTCAACAAACTGAAATTTCTTCTGTGGTGGCTTTTATCAAGACCTTATCAGGGAAGAATGTGTATACAGACAAGCGTTGGTCTACACCATTTAAATAAAATTCATTAACGGTAAATGCATAAAAGTTTTTAATTTAGGATAAATCTAAAAATGCTTGTCCGGTTCCGTTTTCTCTTGCTTGCCAGTTTTGCTATAGCATTGCAATGGGGTTGTATGTCAGTCAGAAACATGAATGACCATTCTTCAAAACTTTTACCTGCTGCATTGATCGCTTTTTCGCCTTATGGTGCAGATCCTGTTTTTACAGGTGGCGGGCCCAATGCTTGGGACAGGCAAATCCGTGAACGAGGATATATGCTCAAAGAAAAGGGCATGTATCATCTTTGGTATACCGGCTATTCTCCAGCCAGTCCAACAAAATTTCTTGGATATGCTACCTCCAAAGATGGAATCAGTTGGAAAAGATTTCAAGACAAAACTTTATATGAACAAGGTTGGGTAGAGGATATGTGCGTGGTTAAATTTCGCAATGCCTATTACATGTTTGCTGAGGGAAGGGGGGATACAGCCCATCTTCTCGTGTCTGATGATAAAGTAGATTGGAAGAGCCGCGGTAATTTAGACATCCGCAAAATGAATGGTTCTCCCATTTCACCAGGTGCTTTTGGAACACCTACTGTCATTCATGAAAAAGGGTTTTGGTATCTTTTTTATGAAAGGGAGGATAAAGGGGTATGGCTTGCCCAATCAAAAGATTTGAAAATATGGACCAATGTAGATGATGAACCAGTCTTGAAAATGGGGCCTGACCCTTATGATGCCCATGCGGTAGCCATGAATCAAGTCATAAAATACAAGGGACTTTACTACGGGTACTACCATGCCTCTGCATTCAAGGATTGGCATGAGTGGTCAGTGAATATTGCCGTTTCCAAGGATTTGATTCATTGGAAAAAATTTGAAGGCAATCCCATTGTCGGCAACAACAAATCCAGTGGAATTGTAGTGAAAGATGGTAAAGCATTTCGGATGTATACCATGCACCGGAAGGTTGAGCTCTTTATGAATCCAGGCAACTGATTTCACTTATTTTTCTTACATTCATCAAAATAAATACAATGAAGATATTTTACAGTTTCATTTTTATGATGGTTGCTTCCTTCACCATCATTGCCCAGGAAAAAGTTGACCTGAACATGATGGCCAAAATCCGTGAACAGGGAATGGTAAAATCCCAGGTCATGGATATCGTATTGAACCTTACCGATCTCAATGGCAACCGTCTGGCCAATTCCCCGGGATATGCCAAGGCGGCCAACTATGCGAAAAACAAGCTCACCGAGTGGGGTGTTCAAAATGCAACCCTTGATCCATGGGGTGAGTTTGGCAAGGGTTGGGACCTGGAGAAAATGTATTTCGCCATGACCGCCCCTTATTACAAACCCATGATGGTTTATCCCAAGACCTGGACCAAGGGCACAAAGGGACTAAAATCTGCTGAAGTGTTGCTGGTGGACATCAAGGACTCACTGGCTGTGATGGCTTACAAGGGTAAACTCAAGGGCAAGATCATTTTGCCAGACATGTCTTATGATTATGTACAAAGCTTCAAGGCAGATGCACAGAGGTATACAGACGATCAACTCGCCAAAATGGCAGAAGCAAAAGGTGCTCCAGGCCAGCAACAAAGACAGCCCCGCGACACAGCCGTCATGCGCAGGATGCGTGAGCAGATGCAAAGAGGTGGATTTGGAGCGATGCGTTTTCTGACCATGTTAAAGACCATGGCAGTTGAAGAAGGCGCGGTAGCCATGGTGAGCACATCATTGAGAAACCATGATGGTACTGTATTTGCCCAAGGTGGTGGAGCCTACAAAGGTGGAGATCCCGAAAACTTTTTGGACATGGCCATGGGGGTTGAAGATTACAATACCCTGTTGAGGATTGCAAAATCCGGAACGGCTGTGAAAGTGGATACTGAAGTGAAAACAAAATTCTATGCAGATGACCTTCAGGGGTATAATGTTATTGCTGAAATTCCTGGCACCGATCCTGCATTGAAGGATGAGGTGGTCATGATTGGGGCTCACCTCGACTCTTGGCAGGCAGGCACTGGCGCTACAGACAATGCTTCCGGTTCTGCTGTCATGATGGAAGTGATGCGCATCATGAAAACCCTCAATGTTCAGCCCCGCAGAACCATCCGCATTGGCCTCTGGAGTGCTGAAGAGCAGGGCCTGTTGGGATCCCGCGGTTATGTTGCCAAGACCTTTGGTGGCAATGGCACCATTGCCAAAACCCCAGCACATGATAAGTTCTCTGCCTATTATAACATAGACAATGGTACTGGTAAGATCAGGGGAATCTACCTTCAGGGAAATGAGGCTTGCAGAAATATTTTCAGTGCCTGGCTTGATCCCTTCAAGGACCTTGGTGCAACAACGGTAACCATCAGCAATACAAGCGGTACAGACCATCAATCTTTTGATGGAGTGGGCCTTCCTGGTTTCCAGTTCATTCAGGATGAAATGGAATACGATACCAGGACCCACCACAGCAACATGGATGTGTATGACCACCTGTCTGCTCCGGATTTGAAACAGATTGCTACCATTGTGGCTGCATTTGTATACAATACTGCACAAAGGGATGCCAAGTTGCCCCGCAAAGAATAGCACACCTTTGTTTTAAATTTTTTATTTATTTTCATCCCCGTTACCACCAGTTTCGGGGATGAATCATTTACACAGAACACAATGAAAAATATTTTGCTCATTTGCTTCGTTGCAACGCTATTTTTTTCTTGCAAGCAGGGCAGCCAGGATGCTGTTGATGCAAAGGCTTATTTTGCCCAGCAGGATTCCGGCATCCAATCTGGCAATGTAAAATTTGTTGAGATTGAAAGTTTTGGCAAAAAATTCAAGGTATGGACCAAGCGGTTTGGCAACAATCCCAAAACCAAGATCCTGTTGTTGAATGGTGGCCCCGGTGCCACCCATGAATATTTTGAGTGTTTTGAAAATTTCCTTCCGCAGGAAGGCATTGAGTTCATTTACTATGATCAACTGGGTTGCGGCTTGTCTGACAATCCCAATGATACAGCCTATTGGGATCTGCCAAGGTTTGTAGAAGAAGTGGAGCAGGTGCGCAAGGCATTGGGCTTGAACAAGGAAAATTTTTATTTGCTCGGGCACAGCTGGGGCGGAATCCTGGCGATGCAGTATGCATTGAAATACCAGGATCAAATGAAAGCACTGATCATCTCCAACATGATGTCCAGCTGTCCGGACTATGGGAAATATGCGGATGAAGTATTGTCAAAGCAATTCGATAAGCCTGTGCTGGATACCCTGATGGCCATGGAAGCCAGGAATGATTTTGCCAATCCCAATTACATGGGATTGTTGATTCCTAATTTTTATGAGAAACATATCTTAAGATTGCCTTCTGCCCAATGGCCAGAGCCGGTCAACCGTTCTCTTGGAAAAATGAACCAATCCCTTTATGTAACCATGCAGGGCCCAAGCGAGTTTGGTATTGCTGGCCGGTTGACAAGCTGGGATGTCAGCAAGGAGTTGAAAAATATCAACCTGCCCACCTTGGTAATTGGTGCAAAGCACGACACAATGGATCCTGAACACATGAAATGGATGGCGTCACAATTCAAAAATGGCACCTATTTGTATTGTGAAAATGGCAGCCACATGTCCATGTATGATGATCAGAAGACCTATTTCAAGGGTTTGGTTGGATTTGTCCAAGGTGTTGAGCAAAAATAAATACAACCAGACTTCATTCTTTGGCTCGTCCATAACATTTCCTTAATACTATTGTAACTTTTCCTTTATCTCCCAGCACTAATTCCTTTACATTGCTCTGATAGTTTTGCGTCCAAACCAAAGTAAAATTATCATGAGAAAATTTACAAACAGCTTAATGGTGCTTGCTTGTGTCTTGTTGGGCAGCTTGGCTCCTAACTTGGCCCTTGCACAGTCTACCATTAGCGGTAAAATCATTTCCAGTGCAACCAGCCAGACTGTGGCAGGTGCATCTGTCATTGTCAAGAGTGCTAAAAACGGTACATCAACATCTGCTGATGGTACTTTCATCCTATCTGCAAAAGTGGGAGATGTGCTGGTCATTTCTGGTGTGGGTATCAAAACACAAGAATTTAAAATCAGCCAGGCTGGAAGCCAACTTATTTCTGTTGAAACAGAAGCCGGTCAGCTGAATGAAGTAGTGGTGACTGCCTTGGGTATCAAAAAAGAATCCAAGCGTATTGGTTACTCTGTTCAGGAAGTAAAAGGTGCTGATTTAATCAAAGCCCGCGAACCAAACGCCATCAACAGCCTTGTTGGTAAAGTTGCTGGCTTGAATGTGGGTGCATCTGCTGAGATTCTGGGTCGTCCTCAAGTGATCCTTCGTGGAACTGGCATCAATTTTTATGTAGTTGACGGTATTCCCATCAACTCAGATACTTGGAACATCAGCCCTGATGACATTGAATCATTTTCTGTTTTGAAAGGGCCTGCTGCATCTGCACTCTATGGTAACAGGGCCATCAATGGTGCCATCATCATCAATACAAAGAAAGGAACCAAAGACAAGCGTGGATATTCTGTTGAATTGAATTCAAGCGTAATGGTTGAAAGTGGTTTCAATGCGATTCCCAAAGTGCAGGATGAATATGGTCCTGGCGACCATGGTCAATATGCATTTGTCGATGGACGTGGCGGTGGATTAAACGATGGAGACTATGACGTTTGGGGACCTAAATTTGAAGGTCAGTTGATCGCTCAGTATGATTCTCCGATTGATGCGTTAACTGGTAAACGCACTGCAACTCCTTGGACTGCACGCGGTAAGGATAACCTTCTGAGGTTCATTCAACCAGGTATGTTGTCAACTACCAACGTTGCTGTTTCAGCGAGCAATGAAAAATCAGACATCCGTTTTTCTTTGACCCATACTGGTCAAAAGGGTATCGTTCCCAACACTTCACTGAATTCAGTGAACTTCAATTCATCCATTGGCTACAATTTCAGCTCTAAACTGCGTTTTGATGCCAATGTCAACTACACCAGGCAGTTTACTCCCAATGTTCCTGATGTGAACTACGGACCGAACTCAATGATCTACAACATGATCATTTGGGGTGGTGCCGATTGGAGCGTTGATGACATGAAAAACTACTGGCAGAAAGGTAAAGAAGGTGTTCAGCAGATCTATGCTGAGTACCAGCGTTACAACAATCCTTGGTTCATGGCAAAAGAGTGGCTTCGTGGACATTACAAAAATGATTTCTATGGTTACATGACCTTGAGCTACAAGGCCAGCAAAAACCTTGAATTCATTGCCCGTAGCTCTGCAACAACTTATGACCTTTTCCGTACTGAGAAATTCCCATATTCTGCAACATCTTACGGTCGTGAAGAAGCAAGGGGTGATTACAGGGAAGATGACAGGAAATTGTTTGAAAACAATACTGAGTTGATTGGAAAATACAACAAGTCTTTCCTTGGTGGCCTGAATGTGTCAGCCCTTGCTGGTGCCAACCTCAGAACCATGAAGTTCAATTCAAGCTTTACCTCTACCAACTACTTGAACGTACCTGGCATTTATACGTTTGCCAATTCAAGGAATCCGGTAGTGGCTTCAAACTTTGCATCTGATATGATTGTTGGATCAGTCTACGGTTCTCTTGATGTTGCTTTGTGGAAATATGCCAACATCAGTGCTACCATCCGTTCTGATAAGTCATCTGCAATTCCTGGTTCTAAGGCAGGAACCTATCCTTCTTTGTCTATGAGCTCTGTATTGAGTGATTATCTTGATCTTCCCGCCGCCATCAGCTTTTTGAAATTAAAAGCGGCTTATGCAAACGTTAGGGATGGTGGTACTTCATCATATGTAGGACCTTCTTCTTATCCTGTTGGTTATGGATCTGCCTATACAACAGCATATGATGGGCCAACGTATAACCTGATCAGCAATGTCTATTCCACACCTTTGAATTATAACAATACCACTGCTGCCTATTTTACAGATAATCTTTATGATGAGATCAAGCCTGCATCCCGTACCAACGTTGAAGCTGGTTTCGAAATCAGGTTCCTCAAAAACAGGTTGTCTATTGAGCCAACCATCTTCCAGTATATTGATGGTCCTCAAATCTTCCGTAACCCCATTTCACAGACAACTGGTTATTCTGGTATTTATATCAATGCTGCAAAATATGCAACCAAAGGTGCTGAGCTTGTTATTGCTGGTACACCCATCATGAAGAAGAATTTCTCTTGGGATGTGAATTTCAACTGGGCTGCTTACAAGCAAACCTATGCTGAATTGCCAGGTGGTGCTGATTCAATCCAGGTGGGTGCACTCTATTTGAAAAAAGGGGATAGGCTAGACATCTACCAAGCCGGTGATTTTGCCAGAACTGCTGATGGCATGATGATCAACGATGCAGGTGGTCGTCCTATTGTTCTTCCTAAGGCCCAGCGTCTTGGTTATGGTGCTCCAGACTGGTCATGGGGATTTATCAACAAGTTCAAGTACAAGTCTGTTTTCATGACCATACAGTTTGACGGTCGAGTAGGTGGAACCATGCAAAACTACATCAGGAAGCAAACCTTCCGTGGTGGACGCCATATCGAAACAATTGAAGGTGCATTGGGTACAGCCAGATACCAAGACACCAAAGGAATAAAATCTTATGTAGGCGAAGGGGTGAAGATTGTTGCTGGAACACCTGTCTATGATGCTGTAACTGGAAAGCTTACCAATGAGAAGAGCCTGACATTTGCTCCCAATGACATCAAGACGTACGCTCAGGATTATATTAGCCGTTATTATGGCCAAGATGGTGGAAACCTGATAGACAAGTCGTTTTCAAAACTCCGTGAAATCACCATTGGTTATGCATTCCCTGAATCTATGATAAAAAAGACTGTATTCCGTTCCGCCAACATCTCATTTGTTGGAAGGAATCTGTTCTACTTCCAGGAGAAGCAAAACAAGGATGTTGATTTGGACCAGTATGCTGGTACACAAACTTCCACTTCATTGCAGACACCTACAGTTAGAAGGTTTGGATTGAACATCAACCTTGTATTCTAATTAACCTCAAAATCAAGGACAATGAAAAAGATTATATCGTATATCATGCTGATAGCCTTGTTTGCAGCTTCTTGCAGCAAGACCTATGATAAAATGGAAATGAATCCCAACAATCCTGAGTCAGTGCCAGCTTCACTGGTATTGAACGGAGTTGAAGTAAGTTTGGCACCTGGTGCATGGGGTATCCAACAGCGTTGGAACCAATTCTCTTGCTGTAATTACAACTATTATGGCAACCAGGAATACAACTGGGGTGGTGCATCTTTGTCTTATGGTACGTTGAAAAACGTAGTAAAAATGGAAGAGGAAGCCCTCAAATCTGGTGCTTCTGCAGTAAATCCTTACAGCGCCATCGGTAAGTTTGTTCGTGCTTATCTTTTCTATCAAATGACCATGACCGTTGGTGATTTACCAATGACTGAGGCATTGAAAGGTGCGGAAAACCTCAAGCCAAAGTACAATACACAAAAAGAGGTGTTTGTACAAGTGAACAAATGGTTAGAAGAAGCCAATGCAGATTTCGCTACATTGATCACAAAGGCGGATAATTCATTGCTTGGTGATTTCTACTACAACAATGACCTGAGGAAATGGCAAAAACTGGTGAATACCTTCAGGCTTCGTGTGTTGATAACACTCAGCAAGAAGGATACGGATGCAGACTTGAATGTTAAAGCAACTTTTGCTAAAATTGTTGGTGGTGCATCAACCTATCCAATCTTTTCATCAATGAATGACAACTTTCAATTTGTATATGTAAATCCATTCAACAAGTATCCTTCAAATCCTGATAACTATGGATTTGATGCTACACGTTACAATACATCGTCTACTTACCTCAATTTGCTGACAGCCAACAAGGATCCAAGGACTTTCGTTGTTGCTGAACCAGCTGGTTCAAAGTTGAAAGCTGGTTTATTGCCTTCTGATTATGCCGCATTTGTTGGTGCAAGCCCTGCTGCAGATCTCGCTGATATGTCTTCAAAGGCTGGAACCAACAACGGTGCTGCTTTTGTTCCTGGTGAATATTCATTTAATGGTCGCAAGCGCTATTACAGCACATACCTTGCTGAGAATACTTTCATCGTTGGGTATCCTGAAATGTGTTTCAACATGGCAGAGGCCATCAACCGTGGCTGGGTTACCGGAGATGCTGAGCAATGGTACAAGAATGGTATCAATGCCTCACAAGGTTTCTATGGAATCAAAGAAGGTGCTAATACCTTTTTCTACCTCAAAGCAGGCGGAAAAGTAACTGAAGGTGGAGACTATACCCCTTACAATGTAAACTTTAGTTTTGCTACTTTTTATGCACAGACTGGTGTAAAGTATGCGGGAAACAATGCAACGGGTCTTGAGCAGATCATCAAGCAAAAATATGTTGCATTCTTCCAGAACTCTGGTTCAGAAGCATACTTCAATTACAGGAGAACTGGTTTCCCTGCATTTTCCCTTGGTGGACCTGGTACTGGAAACAGCGGAAAAATTCCTCTCCGTTTTCAATACCCTGGAACAGAAAGGACAACCAATGGTGCAAACCTGACATCTGCCCTTTCCAGCCAGTTTGGTGGAAATGATGACATCAATGCAGCGATGTGGGTTATCAAATAAACAATTTCAAGTTTTTTTTCTCATAAGCAGTAGTCGGGCCCCTATTTCTATAGGGGCCTACTTTATTTACTAAATTTCTTTTCTTTATATTGAAACATAAATCAAGCCACATGCGTATCAGATTATTTTTTATTCTTGGTGCATTCCTTTGTCAGTTTACTGTACAGGCCCAGCAGAATAAATTTCTACAGGTTCCAGGCGTTAACCAATTCGCTACCATCAATCATTCGGGTATATCAGTACTCCCCAGTGGACGCTATGTGAAACCTGCAGGAAAAGTTTCCATGATAACCCATGATCCATTTGGCTTGACGATTTCTCCGGATGGCAAAAAAGCAGTGACCCTGCACAGTGGAGTAATGACCATTTTTCATTTGGACCTCGATTCAATTGTAAGGGTACCTGATTATGGCAAAACAATTCCTTCGCCATTCAGCAAAGGCTCACTGCTGGGTGCTTCTTTTCACAAAGACAATAGGATAGTTTACCTGAGTGGGGGAGACAATGGAACCGTCATTGCGTATGACATTATTGCGCTAAAAGTTATGAATACCTATTTGCTGGATGGAAAACTGGGTGATATTGATTTCAAAGACAGCTTTACCTCTGATTTGCTTTACAATGAATCTGAAAATGAATTGATGGTTCTTGATCAGGCCAATTACCGTTTGGTGCGCATTGACTGTGCTACCAAGCGCATCAAGGCAAGCATCCCTGTCGGAAGATTGCCTTTTGGGCTGGCATTAAGCCCGGACAAGCGTACTGCTGTAGTCGCCAATGTTGGGATGTATGCATATCCATTGGTCAAAGGAATGACCAAAGAAAACTACAATAAAATGGTGATCAATCATCACCCTTATGGCCACAATACTCCTGAGTCTCGGAATGGTACTGTTATTGACGGGAAAGAGATTCCAGGACTTGGTGATCCCAATGCCCCAGAATCCATGAGTGTTTTCACCATTGATTTAACTACCAATAGCGTTACCGCAAAATTGAAAACTGGGCACCTGGTTGGTGAAATGATAGAGGATGCTGAAGTAATTGGCGGTGCGAGTCCTAACAGTATTGCCATCAATGATCAGTTCGCCTATGTGACCAACGCAACCAATGACAATATTGCCGTAATTGATTACCGTAAAGGGAAAATATTGAGGCATATTCCAATAAAAGTTGATCCACAATTGGATTCCTTCAGAGGGTTACTGCCATTTGGCATCACCATATCAAAAGATGGCTCATCGCTTTATGTTGCATTGCTCGGGTTCAATGCTGTTGCCGTGATTGACACAAAGACAGACCAGACCTTGGGCCTGATTCCAGCAGGATGGGGGCCTTCGCGTGTTAAATTATCCCCTGATGAAAAGGAAATCTACATCATCAGCAGCAGGGGTTTGGGTGCAGGTCCCAATGGTGGAAAAAACTTTTTCAGCCCACCCCAGGGTACTTACGTTGGTGACATACAGATGGCTACATTCCAACGTCTTCCGACACCAGGCTTGGATCAGTTGAAAGCTTATTGGAAGGATGTGATTTCCTATACCTATGCAGCATTTGATGTAAAAAAGACCACAAACCCTTTGCCCAGTTTTCCTGGCGAGAAGGAATCTCCCATCAAGCATATCGTTTATATCACCAAAGAGAACCGAACCTATGATGAGGTAATGGGGCAAATGAAAAC
>CAILKQ010000163.1 GCA_903834825.1 uncultured bacterium
AGTAAAGAAGCGTTTTTGTGATCAAGTATTTGTGTAAGTAGTATTAAACTAAAACTATCAATGAATGATAAGATTGGCAACAAAATAAAAATCTTAAGATTTCCAATTTTTTTAATGTTCAAAATGCCATAAATAGCTAATGACAAACTAAATATGTTCATATTTATGAAAGCAATGTTTGTCAGTATCTTTAAAACTATCACCTTAATATTTTGTACGAATTTAATTTACTAAATGGTAGAGAGGTTGTGAAAAACCCCATTTAAAAAGAGAAAAACACCGGCAACAGAATATTTTTGCATTTACATCCTAAATAGATCCATATCTTATTGATATACAGCATATTAACGAAAATCTGTTTTTGGTATCCCCAGATATGAAACCAGGACCGTATTTTCTGCAACAGAATAATAGGGTAGTTCTACAGTATGTCTGCATCTTGATTTCACCTAATTTTACATATTATTTTTAGTCAATATCCTAAAGAAACCTAAAACCCTAACATGAACGAACCCATTAAAGTAGCCATAGCCGATGATCACGTCCTTTTCAGGGCAGGAGTAAAATCTGCCTTGTCTGTTCACAAAGACATTAAAATGATTGCTGAGGCAGACAATGGCATGCAGTTGCTCACTGTGCTCAAGCATATTCAGCCTGATGTTATTTTATTAGATATCCAGATGCCGATCATGGATGGCATCATTACTTTGCCTGAAATCAAAAAATTATATCCTGAGATCAAGGTCATCATGCTCACCATGCACAATGACCACTCCATGATTTCCAAACTCATGGAATTGGGGGCCAATTCATATTTAACGAAGAATTCCGACTCAGAAATCATCTACCAGGCCATTAAAACCGTGCATGAGCAGGAATATTATTTTAATCAACTGACCAACAAAGCACTCATCGATGGTCTTCGAACAAAGCGCCAAGCGGAGGCTTCTTTGCCTGTTGATGCCAAGTTGAGTGATAAGGAAATAGCGATACTTCGCATGATTTGTGAAGAGAAAAGCACCAAAGAAATTGCTGACCTGGTAGACCTCAGCCCAAGAACAGTAGAAGCCATCCGGGATAAGCTGAAAGTGAAAACCGGCGCCAAATCCCTGGCTGGCTTGGTCATGTATGCCGTTAAGTCTGGCATCATTGAAAATCGTCCCATCATCAATTGAGCATCTATTCCATTGAACATATTTAAAACGTTCATGGAAATTTATTCATAAAGCGCTTTTCATTCAACCAAATAACCTCGGGTTTGTTAAATAAATATGTCTAATAAACCTGAGGTTAATATTTTTTGGTTTCGCCGTGATCTTCGTTTTTTTGATAATACTGGCCTGTTTAAGGCCCTGAGCAGCGGAAAACCTATACTCCCTGTATTCATTTTCGATAAAAATATCCTCGATAAGCTTGAAAAGCCCAATGACCTTCGGGTTCAATATATCCATGCTACGCTTAGCTCCATGCAAAATGAGCTGATCGGCATCGGATCAGCCATAAAGTGCTATTACACATCACCCGAAAAGGCTTTTAATGACCTTTTGGCCAATTATAGGATTGGCACGGTATTCACCAACCACGATTACGAAGATTATGCCCTGAAAAGGGATCAGAGCATCGGGGACTTGCTGGCAAATAATGGTACCGGATTCGAAACATTCAAAGACCAGGTGGTTTTTGAAAAACTGGAAGTGTGCAAGGATGATGGATCTCCTTACACGGTGTTCACCCCATATTCCAGAAAATGGAAGGCACATTTGTTGTCATATCCTATTTCGTTTTCACCATCTGAGAAGCTATTGGGAAATTGCTATATGCACAATGACAAGGCCATACCAGCCCTTGAAGACATGGGGTTTTTGGAACAGGCTTGGAATTTTCCGCAAACCACGGTGCCTGATGCATTGGTCAAAGGGTATACTGATTTTCGCAATTTCCCTGCTGTAGATGGCACTTCAAGGTTCGGCGTTCACCTCAGGTTTGGCACCATGAGCATCAGGAAATTGGTTGAACATGCAAAGGGATTGAACGAGACCTTTCTGAATGAGCTGATTTGGAGGGACTTCTATCACATGATCCTTTCTAATTTTCCACATGTAGGACAGGGGATGTCTTTCAAAAAGGCCTATGATGGTATCGAATGGAGAAACAGCGAAGCGGATTTTGACAAATGGTGTCAGGGAGTAACCGGCTATCCAATTGTTGACGCTGGCATGCGTGAGCTCCTGGCCACTGGCTTCATGCACAATAGGGTTCGAATGATTACTGCAAGCTTTTTGACCAAACACCTCTTGATTGATTGGCGTTGGGGCGAGGCCTGGTTTGCTGCAAAACTCCTTGATTACGATTTGGCTGCCAACAATGGCGGATGGCAATGGGCTTCAGGCTCAGGCTGCGATGCCGCCCCATATTTCAGGATTTTTAATCCAGCCCTGCAGACCGAAAAATTTGACAAACAAGGGGTTTACATCAGAAAATGGGTACCAGAATTTGATACGCTCCAGTATCCCCAGCCAATGGTTGTGCATGAAGTGGCAAGAAAAAGGTGCCTTGAGACCTATGCCAAGTACTTGGGTAAGGATTAAATGATACTTTTGCAGGGATATGATGCGGAAGATTGACTGGTACATTCTCAAAAAGTTCCTGACCACTTTTTTCTTTTCACTGATACTGCTCACAACAATCAGTACGGTGATTGACATCAGTGAGCACACAGATGATTTTGCCAAGTCAGGGCTGTCCGCAAATCAGATCATCATGCAGTACTATGTGGGATTTATCCCCCATATCGTTGCCATGCTATTTCCTCTTTTCGTTTTTATTTCTGTCATTTTTTTCACCTCAAAAATGGCAAATCTTTCTGAGTTCATTGCCATTCTTTCTTCTGGAGTTAGCCTTCAACGGATTTTAAGGCCTTATTGGATTGGTGGAATTTTGCTCGGTGCAACATTATGGTATGCAAATGCCTACATCATTCCCAAGGCCAATGCGATCCGCACAACTTTTGAAGCCAAGTATTCCAAGATGGCCATGCCACAAACAACCAGTGGCGGTATTTACATGAGAACTGACTCTTTTAGCTATGCAGGGATGCGTTATTATGACACAACCAGCAAGTCTGGTGGGAATTTGTTCATGGAAACCATCAGTGGTAACCAGGTGATCTACAACCTCAGGGCGGATAATTTTACCTGGGACACCACCAAACGAAAATGGAAACTGAATGGGGTAGTGGAGCGAAAAATCAATGGCATGACTGAGGATGTGAGTTTCGAATACGAGGTTTTTAAGAAATTACCATTTCTCCCTTCTGAGCTCAAGCGTGATGAATACTTACAGGCCAGGATGATTTCCCCGGACCTCAAACGGCGCATCCAAAAAGAGAGACTGCGCGGTTCAGAAACGGTCAAGGAGCTTGAAATGGAAAATGCGCATCGAACCTCAACACCAGTAGCCGTGTTGCTGTTGACCCTTATTGGCGCCATTTTGGCTTGCAGGAAAATCAGGGGTGGAAGTGGGGTTCACCTTGCCATGGGCATCATCATTTGTGCAGTTTTCATTCTAGCAGACCGGTTTTCCACCATATTTTCTACCAAGGGTGATCTTGATCCTTATTTGGCTGCCTGGATACCCAATTTGATTTTTGGTGGATTGACCCTGTATTTGTACAAGAAAGCCCCTAAATAGTTCAATAATTTTTTCCAAAAGCTTGTGCACCTCGGTCGCTTTGGTTTACCTTTACGCATCCAAAAATTCAGTCTACAATTTCATATTTTTTCCATGGAGTCATTAAAAAAGCGGTTTAAGGCAAAGTCAGACCTGGTTGGTGCAGAGATTAAACAAATGCTCAAGGAACATGGCAACAAGGTCATCGGAGAAGTGACGCTGTCCCAGGTTTACCAAGGGATGCGTGGCATCACAGGTTTGGTCACTGAAACGTCCTTGCTGGATGCAAATGAAGGAATTCGTTTTCGTGGATATTCTATTCCTGAATTGAAACAAAAATTGCCAACTGTGGAAGGTGGATCTGAACCACTTCCTGAGGGTCTTTTTCATCTGATGTTGTTGGGCGAACTCCCTTCCACAGAAGAAGCTGAAATCATTACCTCAACTTTGCAACGACGATCTCATGTTCCAAACTATGTTTTTGACTCAATAGAGGCATTACCCGTTTCTACTCACCCAATGACAATGTTTGTGATAGCCATCATGGCTTTGCAAAATGGCAGTCATTTTGCCAAAGCCTATGCATCCGGCATGAACAAGAAAGATTATTGGGATGCTACCTTTGATGATACCCTCGATCTGATAGCCCGTTTACCGAGGATTGCAGCCTATATCTACAGAAAAAAATACAGGGAAGGTGTACACATCGAACCCAATGGATTGTTGGATTGGTCGGGTAATTTTGCCCACATGATGGGTTATGATGATCAAGGGTTCAAAGAGTTGATGCGTTTGTACATGACCATTCATGCCGATCATGAGGGTGGAAATGTATCTGCCCATACAACCCATCTGGTTGGTTCTGCGCTCAGTGATCCGTTCCTCAGCTTTGCTGCTGGAATGAATGGATTGGCTGGCCCCTTGCACGGATTGGCCAACCAGGAAGTAATCAAGTGGATTTTTGAAATGCGTGAAACGTTGGGTGTTGAACTTCCTTCAAAAGAACAAATTGCAGAATACGTGAAAAAGACCTTGTCTGAGGGGAAAGTCGTTCCTGGATATGGTCATGCTGTGTTGAGGAAAACTGATCCAAGGTTTACTGCACAAATGGAATTTGGTAAAAAGCATATGCCCAATGATCCACTGGTTCAGACCGTTTGGTCAATCTATGAAACAGTGCCAGAAATTTTGAGTGCTTTGGGAAAGGTAAAAAACCCGTGGCCCAACGTAGATGCCCATAGTGGGGTATTGCTTGTTCATTACGGCATGGTAGAATATGAATTCTATACTGTTTTGTTTGGGGTAAGCCGGTCTTTGGGCGTATTGGCTAGTCTTTGTTGGGACAGGGCCCTTGGAATGCCACTCGAGAGACCAAAGTCTGTTACTACCTTGCTGGTGAAAGAATGGCTTGAAGGAAAGGACAATATTTGGGGCGACTAACCCCTAATACATTGTTTTATAGATCCATGAAAGATTCACTGATGTACTTCACCAGGGACAATGAATTTTTCAGGTCAAGTTTCTTCAGAATCCGGGCCCTATGGGTTTCAACAGTTCTTGGGGACAGAAACAAAGACTCAGCAATTTCCTTGTTGGTACTGCCGTTTTTGATCAATTTGATGATCTCAATTTCCCTTTCTGTCAACTTGCTTAGTTTGTTGTCGTCTTCATCCACCAGCATTTGATTGGTGATATTTCGTTGTATTTCAGCGCAGATGTATTTTTCTCCTTTCATTACTGCACGGATGGCATCGTACATCTCTACCTTACTGGAGTTTTTTGTTACGTAGCCAGTTGCACCATTTCTGATCATCTTCTTTGCAAAGGAGGGTTGGTTGTGCATGGAAACACCGATAATTTTGGTGCCAGGAGCCAATTTCTTGATCATTTTCGTGGCCTCAATACCTGAAAAAGGATTGATATTGATGTCGAGAATGGCTATGTCTGGTTTTATGTCTGTTATTTCGTCAATGAGACTTTTCGTATTGTCATATACTCTAACGACTTCAAACTCTGGGTCCATGTTGATCAGGGTGGCCCAGGTTTCAGCAATCAACAAGTGGTCATCTGCGATGATAATTCGGATTTTTTTGGTCATAATATGGGTTCAAATGGTAAATTAATGAATACTTCGATACCTTCTCCAGGTTTGGTTTTTATTATAACTTCTCCGCCATAGAACTCAACGCGGGAAAGGATACTTTTCAGGCCGATTCCTTTCTTTACTTTAGCCATTTCAAATCCAATGCCATCGTCTTTGTAGAGCAACTGCATCCCCTTTTTATTTTGTTCTATTGTAATGTCAACTTTATTGGCATTGGCATATTTGAATGTATTGCTGCTGAGTTCCTGCAGTACACGGAACATCATTATTTTGTGTTCATACAGGAATTTTTCTGGATCCTTTCCCTTGTAAATCTTCAGTTTGAAGGAAGGCTTTGGTATGATTGAATAATTTCCAATCAGTTCAATTAATGCTTCCCTAAAGCCAAGGTCTTTGATGGCTGGAGGGGCAAGGTTCCTTGAAAGTCTTCTGACCTCGTCAATTGTTTTTTTGATGGTGGTCTGTGCTTTTTCAATATCATCCACACTGATCGTTTCCTTTTCTTTAAGGATATTGAAATAAACACTGATGTATGCCAACATTTGTCCAACCCCATCGTGCAGGTCTCTGCCGATGACATCGCGTTGTTCTTCTTCTGCCTGAAGCCTAGCCTCCATCAACTCTTTCTCTTTTTGAACACTTTCAAACAATATCTTGGTTTCCAGGTTCCTGATCTCTGTTACATCCCAATGGATTCCAATGGAGCCACGGACTTTACCTTTCAGGTCAAATGTGGGAGCACCACTGATGATCCATGTGGCCAACTCGCCATGCTTCTTTTTTATCCGTATTTCGTAAAGACCCTCTTTACCATATTGACGATTTCGGTGTTCCTGCAGGTAGATTTCTTTTTCTGAAAGTTCAGTAAGAAATATAGTGTCTGCCTTGTTTCCCAGCAACTCATCCTGAGAATATCCTGAAATGCGTTCAAATGAAGGGTTGATATAGAGAATCCTTTCGTCATTGTCCACTTCCATGATGCCAAGGTTCATGTTTGAAAAGAGATTCCTGTATTTTGCTTCGTTTTCAATGACCATGGTTTGAGCCATGTATTGTTCATTGATGTCACGAACGTGGATGAGCAGTTTGTCGCCTCCAAGTTCATCTTCACTGATATTGTTGTATACAGCCTCAACCCATTTCAACTCTTTCTGGTTGTTTTGCATTTGAAAACTCAATACACGTTGTGTACCCAAATGATTCTCTGAGAAATCCCTGATACTAATGTTGCTATCATCTGCCTGGAGGCTGAAAAAAGATTTTCCGACGGTTTCCTTTTCTGTGTAGCCAAGAATCCTTTTGATGGAGGGTGAAACATATTCAATCATGCCATCCTTGTTGATAAGAAAGATGATGTCTGCAGATTTGTTGGATATCATCTCATATTTCCTCTTCTCTTCCTCCAGGGTATAGAACATTTTCCGTTCTGAAGTGATGTCGAAAGCGGTGCCAATATAGCCAAGGAATTCGTGTTCGTGGGTAAAACGGGGTACAGCCATTTCGTATATCCACCTGTATTCTCCATGGTTGTTCTTGACAAGGTATTGCATCTCGCATTTTTGTCTGGCAAGCAGATGCAACATCCATTCATCAATGGCAGTTTTCCTGTGGTCTGGGTGTACTACGGCTGCAAACACTGATTGGTCTGGAATTTCTTTTAGGTCAAACCCAAAAAAATCTCGCGAAGCCTGATTGGTGTAGGTGACTTTATTGTCCTGACCGGAAACCCAAATCATCACAGGCATTGATTCTGTAATGAGTTGAAAACGCTCTTCAGATTCCCGAACCTGGTTCTTATAGGTTTCGCTTGCTGTGATGTCCGTCAATCTTCCCGAAATCACCTCATCATTCAAGGTTGAGTCAAATTTTATCTTGCCTTCTTCCAATATCCACCTGATCTGGCCAGATACTTTGTTTTTAACCTTGTATCGAACCATCATGCTGCCGTTGAGGTGGAACTCACGCATGGCATCATCATATATTTTCTTATACTCATCAAGGATACAGTCCCTTTTTTCTTCCCAAACATCTCCTGCTTTGGGATTGAATCCCAAGAACAACGTCCATCTTGAAGTAAAGAAGTTTTTTGATTTGTTTTTTTGGTATACCAGGTAATAGACATCGTTGGTTGACTCAAGAAAATTGTTCAACTTGTTAAAATTATCTTGTGCCCTTTCCTCTGTTTCTACCCTTTCAGTGATGTCTGAACCATATACGTTGTATTCGTCACTTTCCTCTCTTTTGATGATATTGAATGAATAATTTCTATCATTGGCAATCAAATCAACCGTTATTCGTTTTTCTTTTGGATTGATAAGTAGAATGTGCGTCCAAAAGTCATTGATATTGAAGATGGAACCTCCATAAATTACCTTTGCAATGGGAATTGCATTGTTGTTATGGAATAAAATCTTACCATCAAAATCGATACGGAAAATAGGGTTGGGGTTCTCATTCGGGAAAGAGGCAAGATTTTTGATCTCTTCAAGATTTTTTAATCTTTCTGTGATATTCCTGATTACACAAATAATTTGTGTAGTGTTTTTGGTATTGTTGGTGACAGGAGATAAAGAAATACTGATGCCTGTTTTTTGGTGTTGCTTCGATAGAATATAAGTGGTAAAATTCTTTGATTTTCCTCTACTGATGATCTCCGTAATTTCTTTTTTGATATCAATTTCTTCTGAACCTAAAAAAAAGTCCTGAAACTGCAGCCCAATCATTTCTGAGGGTTCATATCCCAACATTTCCTTGGAACTTGGGGATGATTTTCTAATGAGACCACTGCTGTGTAAATTTAGAAAAAGGTCAGAAGATTGATTGATGATGGTGACTTCCTGCTTTAATTTTTCAAGGTCTTCTTGTTCATTTTTCAATACAGATTTCATCTGTTGAATATCAAAAACGGAATCATAGGCAGGAAAATCTGAATAGGTTAGCCCCAGCTCAAGCAATTTCTCATGTTCTTCTGCCCAAAGGGAGCCGAAGAAAACAATATGATTTTCTTGAACCCTGTGTTCAAGCTGACCTTTCAGTATGGTGTTGTTCAGCCCATGAATTCCTATCAGAACAAATCCGGATACAATTGATTTTAGGTATTCAAAATTCGGATTGGCATTGGATTTTGGCTTGATGATGAAAAAACTGCTGTGGAATTCATCACTTGGTGCTTTGATACTTGAGAGGATTTTTTCCAGCGAAGGCCCTTTTTTGATGATGGACATGCCTTCATCCACAATGAAATAGAATGGGAAAAGCCGGTCTATCTCAGGCAATTGAACGGTAGGTTTTGTATTGTTGGGATTTACTTCTCCCATGTAATCCTGAATAGGTCATGGTCAAGATTGCTGTTAATCTTTTCAGATTCAAGCAGAACCTGCACGCCTTGCTCCTTGAACATTTTAACAATGCCATGGAGCATTCCTTCCATCATGGCCGTCAGTCCGGGACGCTGTGAATGATACTCAACCAACATAGCGTCTCCATCCATACGGACTTTGAATTCAGGGGCAACCAGTTCAGGGTATGTCAAATAGACCCGATTGTGAAAATTAGGCAGGTTTAACATGAACTCTTTGAAGCTCAAACCTCCTGAGGCCATCATGGATGGATATTTTTTTAAGGAAATTTCCAGGATCCAGAATTCTCCAAACATCTTTAAAACAGTGTTGAGGTCGGTATTCAGGACTTCGGAAACTGCCCCTGCCAATCGGTAAGTATACGCATCATCATAGACCTGATGATTCTGAAACTCATGTACATCAATCTTGCTTTTCGCAATGATTTTTAACCAGGTTTCTTCGCCAAATTCTTTTACTACGAGGTCTTGAATCGATTGATTGATAATGCCGTACATATAAAAATATTAATTGTATAAATTTACTCAATATTCAATTGTTCCCTAAAACAGGTTGAATACTTTTTCTTAGTAAGGCGTAATTACCTTCATTTTCATTACGTATTAATACGTAATATCATTTTTAGGATTATATCAGATTTTTCTTCTTGCAAACTCTCGCTTGATGAGCTCGAGTTCCCTTCCTGTTTGACCAGAAACGGAACTGTTTTCTTGTGCCCTTCGCATCAGGTAGGGAATTACTTCATCAACAGGGCCAAAGGGAAGGTATTTTGAAACGTTGTATCCTGCGTCTGCCAGATTGAAGGTAAGGTTATCGCTCATGCCATAGAGCTGTGAGAAA
>CAILKQ010000164.1 GCA_903834825.1 uncultured bacterium
CAATGCTCGCAGCACCATCTGTACCACTGGAACGCATGTTGGTCAATTTCTTGCCTTCATTTGGATTAACAACCAAATCACCTGGTTTGTTGTTCTCTCCGATCACCATTCCCTTGTACACCTCTTCACCTGGATCGATGAAGAAGAATCCGCGGTCTTGCAATTTGTCCAGTGAATAGGCGGTTGTGTTTCCACCTTCTTTCGCCAGCAAAACACCATTGTTCCTTCCGGGAATGGAACCTTTCCAAGGCTTGTATTCTGTAAAGCGGTGCGCCATAACGGCTTCACCTGCTGTAGAGGTCAACATGGTTGTTCTGAGACCAATCAATCCACGGCTCGGAATTTCAAATTCGATGTGCTGCATGTCTCCTTTGGTTTCCATGACCGCCATCTCCCCTTTTCTCCTGCTCACCAGGTCAATGGCCTTGGAAGCAAATTCTTCCGGAACATCAATCACCAAAATCTCATACGGCTCACATTTCTTGCCGTCAATTTCCTTGACAAGCACCTGGGGCTGACCAATGGTCAACTCATATCCTTCTCTTCTCATGGTCTCAATCAATACACCAAGGTGCAAGATACCACGACCAAATACGAGGAAGCTGTCCGCACTATCTGTTTCTTTTACCCTGAGGGCAAGGTTTTTTTCCGTTTCTTTCATCAGGCGATCGCGCAAGTGACGGCTGGTCACAAACTTACCATCACGGCCGAAGAAAGGTGAGTTATTGATGCTGAACAACATGCTCATGGTAGGCTCATCCACGTGGATGAAAGGCAAGGCCTCTGGCGTTTCAAAATCTGCAATGGTATCGCCGATATTGAACCCTTCGATGCCCACTACTGCGCAAAGATCGCCGGCAAGTACCTCTGTCACCTTCCGTTTTCCCATTCCTTCAAAAACGTACAATTCCTTTACACGTTGCTTTTTTATAACACCATCAGCCTGCATCAGGGAGATCGGCTGGTTTTCTTTTATGGTTCCCCTGGCTACCTTTCCTACGGCAATACGGCCAAGGAATGATGAGTAATCCAGTGATGTAATCTGCATTTGCAGGTTTCCCTCAGCAATTTTAGGCTCCGGTACATATTTCAAGATACCTTCCATCAAAGGGATGATGTCTTCAGTTTGCGTAAGGCTATCATTGAACCAGCCATTTTTGCCAGAGCCGTAGAAGGTTGGGAAATTAAGCTGTGCCTCTGTAGCATCCAGGTTGAAGAAAAGTTCAAAAATGGCATCATGCACCTCGTCTGGACGACAGTTCGCCTTGTCTACCTTGTTGATGACAACGATAGGAAGCAAGTTGAGCTGTAGGGCTTTCTGCAATACAAAACGGGTCTGTGGCATGGGACCCTCGAAGGCATCCACCAAGAGAACAACACTGTCTGCCATTTTCAATACACGCTCCACCTCACCACCGAAGTCGGCGTGGCCTGGAGTGTCTATCACATTGATTTTTACGTCTTTGTATGTAACTGAAGCGTTCTTGCTGAAGATGGTAATGCCGCGTTCCTTTTCAAGATCGTTGCTGTCCATGATTAAATCGCCCGTCTCTTGGTTGTCGCGAAATACCTTGGTGGTTTGCAAAATTCTATCTACCAGGGTTGTCTTACCATGGTCAACGTGGGCAATAATAGCGATGTTTCTAATGTTCATAATCTTGTTTAGAGGCCGCAAAGTTAAGCCTTTTCAGGCGGGTAGGCAAGTTAAATAAATGTTGCTGCCCACAATGAGCATCAGGCGATTAGGGTCGTTTTAACCCCCCCATGACAAACAATTTATGCTTTGGCATTTTCTAATTGTCGGATTTATTGCTTATTTTAAGTGAAAATCTCACCCCTTCAACCTCTTCAACCCCCCAGCCTTCGGCTGGCAAGCTCAACCTCTTCAACCTCTCTCAACCTCCCATCCATGTTTCACTCAAAAATCGCCGGCATCGGCAAATACCTCCCGGAAAGGATTGTCACCAACAATGACCTGCTTCAATACATGGATACCACCGATGAATGGATCCGAGAGCGAACCGGGATTGAAGAAAGAAGGTACGCCCAACGCACTGGGGAAACCACCACCACCATGGCTGTGGAGGCTGCCAAGGTAGCCATTGAACGTGCCGGCCTTACTCCCCAAGACATCGATTTCATCATCTTTGCAACCCTGAGTCCAGATTATAACTTCCCCGGCTGCGGCGTGCTGGTGCAACGTGCCTTGAAAATGAAAGAAATCGGAGCCCTCGACATCCGCAACCAATGCAGTGGCTTTGTGTATGCACTGAGTGTGGCCGATCAATTCGTCCGGTCAGGCATGTACAAAAACATACTCGTGATTGGGAGTGAAAAACATTCGTTTGGCTTGGATTTCACCACCAGGGGAAGAAATGTAAGCGTGATTTTTGGAGATGGTGCAGGTGCTGTTGTACTCCAACCAACAGAAAAGGAAGGACAGGGCATCCTCAGCACCCATTTGCACAGCGATGGTGAAAGTGCTGAAATCCTGGCCATGTACAATCCCGGCACACATGCCAACCATTGGAAGGAGGAGAAATTTGCCAGCTTTGATGAAGCCGAAATCGGACAAATGTTTTTCAGCCATGCCATGATTGACGATGGACAGATCTATCCAACGATGGATGGTCCTGCCGTTTTCAAAAAAGCGGTCGTGAAATTTCCGGAAGTGATCATGGAAGCCCTGGCCAAGAACAACATGACGCCGGCAGACCTGGATATGCTGATTCCCCACCAGGCCAATTTGCGCATTGCTCAATTTGTCCAGCATACCCTCAAGCTTCGCGACGACCAGGTGTACAACAACATCCAGCATTATGGCAATACCACAGCTGCATCAGTGCCCATAGCCCTCTGCGAAGCCTGGGAAAAAGGCCTGATCAAGGATGGTGATACCGTTTGCCTGGCTGCATTCGGAAGCGGATTCACCTGGGCCAGTGCATTGTTGAGATGGTAAACGATTTTCTCAACCCGCCTCAACCAAGAAAACATGCTTATCCCAAAAAGCCTTGCATTCCTCTTGTCTTTTTCTGCCCAACCGGTGCTGGGGTAGCGGTAAGGCCGGAGGGCCAGGAAATGCCGTAATGAAAACATGGCCCTGCTGGGTAGGCCTGAGCACCAGGGTGAACTCCCAGGTGGGCGGAACCTTGTCCACTTGAAGGTGAAGCAAATCCAAGCCACGGTTCTTCCTTAGAAAAATAGCAGCCCTTTGTGAGGCAGACAGCTCATCCACAGGCACCACAGCCCTTGTGCCAATCCCATTGGGGAAATCAATAGAGGATACTTCCCCGTTCAACTGAATGTTGCGGTCTCCGGTTTCCAATATTACAGAAGGGTAAAGGCAAATCCGGTTCAATAGGCCTGGAATATCCAAAGCAAAGTTGGAAAAAAACCTTGATCCAGGAAGTGTCAGCTCAGCTTGAATGTTCTTTTCAACATGGCCAGCCCTCAGCAAATTGGTTTGCAATTGTTCATCCATCCCCTCAAAATGACGGAGCATGTGAAAGGCGTTGTCGATCCGGTATTTGATGTTTGTTGGTTCCAAATTGGCCAGTGATTGAGTTGCAAAGAAATGGTTTTCGCCCATCTGCCACCAACATGGGCTACCCTTAGCATTCAATGCCAACTGATTATTTTTTCCTGACCAGGTAAACCATGGTCATCATCAGCAGCAGGAACATCATGCCGGTGAATTGATGGGCCACACCCAGCCAAAGCAAGGCAGTTTTATTGTTGGCAAACAATACCGTGAGGATGCCCAGGATTACCTGCAGTACAACCACCAGCAATGGCAGGGACCGCAGCTTTGTAAACAGGCTTCCCCCAACAATTTTCTTTGCTTTCAGGTGCCAAAAGATGATCAAAATGGTGATGAGATAGGCCAGTGTGCGGTGGATGAAATGCATTGCCAGTGGGTCGTGGGTGAAATCAGCCAAGCCATCATTGGCCATCGAAGAAGGAATCCATTCTCCGTTGATCGTGGGCCAGGTGGTGGCGAAGTTTGCTGCCTTCAATCCTGCCATGAATGCACCAAACACCAGCTGAACCACAAGCAATACCATAAGGCCAACCGTGAATTTTTTCAGCGAAGGTGCAACAACATGTTGCGTGGAGGGAACCAGCAACAACATCGCAAACCAATAAGTATACACCAATAAGCCGAGTGCAGACATAAAATGGATGGCAAGGCGGATATGGTTTACATAAAGGTTTTCATCGTTGAGCCCGCTGGCCACCATGATCCATCCAATCAGGCCCTGGGCGGCACCCAGCAAAAACAGGATGATCAAAGGATTGATCATCTCTTTCCTGAACATTTTCTTGACCAA
>CAILKQ010000165.1 GCA_903834825.1 uncultured bacterium
ATCCCCTGTTTCGGCATACACATCTGCAGCCCCGGCAAACAGGTAATTGGCGCGCACTGCATGTCCTGCAACCTTCTTCATTTCCCTAAAGGGTGTGCGGTCGCTGTTGTCATCAGTTCCTTCAACAGTACCACGGATGGTAATGAGGTAGTCGGCAAGGTTGAGGTATTTTTTTTCTCCGGTGGTCCTGTACAATTCTGTCAATCCCATGTAATGGGAAGGGCAGATGGCGTTGCGGGCCTGTGCTGCAGAAGCTTTTGCATAAAAGCCAATCAAAAAGTCCGCCGCTTTTACGGCGATGTCCAATAAGTTTTTTTTGCCTGTTGCTCTGTTATGAATGCAAGCCGCCGTCATCAGGTGACCAAAATTGTAAGCCTCAAAACTGAGTACATCATCAAACACCATCGACTTCCCAGACTGCTTTTCCTCAATGATATTTTTGGTGTACACATATCCATCAGGTCTTTGGGCTTTGGCAATCACCGCAATCGCATCATCCATCAACCTGTCTATCTTTGGATCACGTGATGAAGCATACAGTGCTGCAGCGGCTTCAAGGGTTTTGTAAAAATCTCCATCGTGGAAAGAAGGTCCCCTGAACCTGCCTGCTTCCAAACCGGCAGCCACCTTAAAATTCTTGAATGCATAACAGATGGTATCACTGGTATAGGTCTGCCAAAGCTGAGGAAACATGATGTCTCTGCAAACTGAAAAACGTTCTTTCCAAAAACCTGAAGTCCAGGAAACATCATTGATGCCCATGGTTTGCATGACAGCATAAGGGCTTTGATTGGTGTTCACCAATCCGCGCTGTGCAAACGTGTGCAACGCAATAGAAAATATGATAAAAAATATGCTGAATTTCTTTTGCATCATGGTTGATTATTGGTGTTGAACCATCATTGAAAAATTGATTTCATGTAAGCAGCATTTGAGCCAAAATTCTTTTTCACATTGTTGGGTTCTTTTGCATCACGGGATCTTTCCAGTACCAGCCAGCCCGTCCATCCCATCTTGTCAAGGGTTTGCTTCACCTTCCGCATATCCAGTCGGGTATTGTCTTGCAGGAGTACCCCATCATCATCGGTGCAATGGATCTGGATGATATTTTTTCTTCCCAGTAGCTTCAGCTCCTTGCATAAATCCCTTCCATTCTTCAGTGGATTTGAAAAATTAAAATAGCTTTTGATGCCATCGCTTCCCACTTCCTTCAACAGTTTTTTTTCAGTACGGGCATCCAGCGCCGTTTCGATTCCAATCACTACACCTGCTGCTTCGGCCATCTTTCCTACCAGTTTTAATCGGCTGACCACGGCATCCATCAACCCAGGATGCTTGACCAGGTCACACTGTACACCCATAGGCAGAAACCCTACTTTTACATTCATCAATTTCATGGTTCGGATACAATCTTCAATGGATTGCACAAAGTTTTCGCGTCCGCAAAATGACTGGGCATAATATCCAGACATGGATAAAGAACAGAACGTGATATTGAACGCTTTGGCTTGTTGCATAAATACCGAGCGAATGGAATCATTCAAAAGCTGGTTGTCGAATGTTGGACGATTGCCCAGCCCACCCATGTCAAGTTCCAATCCTTGCACGCCCACCTGACTGGCCAGTTGAATGGCGCCGACTTTCTGTCGCTTCAGCATCATGAGGTCTACTGCTGCTATGTTGTAGCGTTGTTGGGCATACAAGTTCTCCATCCCTGCAAACCAGGAAAACAATATCAGAAAAAGGAATACTATTTTTTTTTGTTGCATCATCATTTGCTGAGATAGGAATTGATCAATGCTTCTATGCGTGTCCATCCCATCAAAGCCTGTGCAGGCAATCCTTTGCCATCAGCCCCAAAAACTTTCATGGCTTCATCTTTCTCAAGGGTAACAGCCTGTTCCATGATATTGCCTTGCTTGTCTTTTAGGGCATCCACATTCAATGTAAAATGCCTGGCCACAAATGCATACATGGCCTGGCGCTTGGAAGGACCATAATCATGGCCTTCCATGGCAAGATGATGGTTCTGCACCGTTGCACCCGGATAAAAACCATAGACCCTTTTTAAAAAAGGGAATTCCAGTTCGGGAACATCTTTGGTCCAGTCTTTCCCATCGGAAATCACCAGTTGAGGGCGTGGTGCAGCCATGGCGGCAATTTCCACATTGTTGGTTCCGCCGCCACAAAGATGAATACCCATGCCACTTTCGCAAGGACAACCACCGCTGTGGTAGGAAGACATCATGACCACAGGAATGCTGATGGTAATGCGCTTGTCGATGGCCGCTGTGAGCATGGTCTGGCTGCCGCCACCAGAAGCACCTGTGATGCCAACACGGCGGGCATCTACCATTGGCAAGGAAAGCACATAATCTATCAACCGCTGTGTATTGTAAATCTGTAAAGTATTCACCAAACTTTTGCGGTGTGCAGCAGGGTCTACTTGCAACAGCGACTCACCATCCCATCCAAAAAGATCATAACTGACAGACATCACGCCCATCCTGGCCAGCGTTGCTGCCCGGTACTGGCAATCTTCCCTGTACCTGCCCCGTTGAAAATGTCCATCAGGATGAAAGACCACAGGTATTTTTCCTTTGGCTTGCAAAGGCATGTAGATCGACCCATTGATGAAAACACCCGGCAGGGTTTCCAATGCAAAATCGTGCACGCTATACCCATCATGGGTTCTGGTCTTGGTCAGGATGGGTTTTGCTCCTGATTGCTTGGGCAGTTTATCCAGACCCAGGGTGGCTACGATGCATCCAAGCAGGGAATCTTTTCTGAGTTCCCAACTGGATTTGTTGTTGTATCCTGCAGCAATGGATTTTAATTGAGCCAGACCTTCGGATGGAGTTTTCAGGTGATATTGAAAGGCCTGGAGCTTGTATTTTCCTTCGGCCTCTTTGGTGAAACTGATGTCCTGGGAAGACAGTACATTGGCCAGGGTCTGCTCCAGTACTGCCGTGTAGCGCCACTGCGCATAAGTCACCAGCTTGTCCTTGACCAGTTCCAAAGGATAACGGATGTTAACCTTGAACCTGGATTGTATTTCATTCAACACTTCAACAAGCGGTTTTTTGAATTGGTCATCAGCCGAATTTTTAACAGCCACAGGCAAGGCATCTGGTGAGATTGGCCACTTACCATTAACAATCAATCCTGTTTGCAATTGCGATGGATCAATCTTAACATATTTGATGCCCTCCCTTCTCCAGGTATACACGATGTGCACCATGCCATCAGCAGACTGGATGATGGATGGATAAGAATACTGGCTGATCGGCGAATCCTCCAACACCAATGCAGCAGACCATTTGATTCCATCTTTGGAGATGGCCAAGTTCAATGGCGTCCTCGGTCCTTTGCCATTTTTGATGGAATCATGTGCAACAACATGGTTGTACACCAACAGCTGCATGCCATTCGATAGTGATACGGCATCAGCTCCTGAATTGTTGTTGGGCATAGATGACAGCGAAACCGTTGACCAGGTTTTTCCATTGTCTGAAGACCATGCCTCGGCCAATGCCCTTTGCTGGGTCCTGGCCAGCAATTGCAAGCGCCCATCGGCATGCTTGAGTATAGAAGGCTGAATGGCTTTGATGCCCTTGTCTGCAAGCAAATCAGTTCCTCTCGTCCATGTTGTACCCAAGTCTGATGAGAACTCCATGTGGAGGTTCCATCCCTTGCTTCCTTCGGTACTAGATGCTGCGATTAATATACCATTGTTCAGCAAGACAGGTTTGTTTTTAACAGGCCCCAAACAATCTGCAGGCAATGCAATGGCAGAAGACCAGGTTTTTCCATGGTCTTTTGAACGCTTCATCCACCCTTTCCATTCTGCAACATTAGGACCAACCTTGTAAAACAACAAGAGATCACCTTGGGGCACCTGGTACAATACAGGATTCCAGCATGCATACCGCAAGCTGTCATTGATGATGCCATTGGCAATGGAAATGGGAGCTGTCCATTTTCCGTTGTTAGACAGTTTACTCATCCATACTTCCACATCAGGATTGCGTTCCTTGGTTCCACCAAACCAAGCCACCACAAGGCCTTCCGGGGTTTCGGCAAGGGTGGCAGCATGCGATTCAGGGAATGGCATTTTAGCGGCAATGAACTCATCCGCTACAATGCCAGACTTCCAGAAGGGTTGTGCGATGCCAATGACTACAGACAACAAGAATCCTGTTGTCAGCAAGATGCTTTTCAGGTTCACGGAAATTTTTGAGTAATACATTTAGTTGATGGCTGTTTTAAATGAGAGCAAATGAAATACTGCTTCGCGACATGAAAGATCAGCGCCAGGCAAATCATAGTCCTGATCGGTTGGCGTATCCGCATTGGGGAATCTTCTTACAGCACCCGTTCGGAAGATGATGCGCTCTATGTTGGACACAGGAGCAAACATCAGATTGGGTGATAGTTTTTTACCATTGACCGTTGTGGTATAAAACCTGGTAAAGGAATCAAACTCTATTGAAATGCTGAGCGGCTGGCCCGCCTTGTATTGAACAAGTTGCTTGCTCCTGTAGCCTGCTTTGGTAATCAAGTTGCCAAGCGAGTCAAGCGTTAAGCGGATAGCAGGACTGCCTTTCCCATCCGAAAATTCTATGTCGAGCTGCCCATGGCTTGACTGTTCAGTAACAATGGTAAATGCTACAGTTGATTTGGTTGCGGCAGGAATAACCCTTTCTGCATAGGCCTCATCAAAAGGATCTTTGTCACGCAGGGCCAATGTTCTTTGGCCATTGTAAAGGCCAATCCCAACAGGCGTCCATTGACCAATGTTGGTATTCCATTCATCCAATTCCTTGCCCGGTGGCATGATATCAAAACTGTCCTTGATGGGACCGGAGCAAATGTCCTTAACAGGCACTGGAATTTTTGCTACCCAAATGTCTTCCTTGTTCATGCTGTAGGTCACCCACATGTTGCCATCCTTGGGCTGGCCATTGCCCTCTTCTATGCCCCTGACATATTGCGGTCCATAAGACTTGTAGGCACCGCCATACCGCATGCCACTGATAGCGCCATTCACCAACAACAAACGATCATAGACCAACCCATTGTCGCTGACAGAGATGGCCAGCGGCCACCTGAATTCAGAAGGGTTGTAGACTGTGGCAAATTTTCCGTCCCTTGTTTTTTGCCCCCAAATCTTGGCATTGCTGTTGACAAATCCCGGAGCCCTAAGCGGGCCGTATTGCCAGCTCAAACCATTGTCCTTGCTGATGGAAGTAAGGGCATGTTTCCACAAGCCCACAACATGTCCATTGTTGAGGTGATAATAACTGAATGCCTTTACATCTTTTTTAAGCGGTATCAACGGATCATTGCGATCAGCCTCTTCCACCCATTGCTGCATCATCAATGGATTGCCAAGGAGTTCATTGCAGGCTGTAACAAAACCCTTGTCTTTGCTGGATGTATAAAGGGGAAAAGCTGACTTCGTAGTATCCCATGAACTGTTGTACCGGATGAAATATACCGGACCCAATTTTCCATCCTTGTATATTTCACGCACCACACGGCCAATACCTTTGCCATCGTTGGGATCATCGCCCTTGCCCATCACAATCCCATAATAGGCCAGTGTCAACAGCCTGTTGGAAGATGATACAAAAAATCCCATGCGCTGGTGCATGACCGCATCAAGGTTCTTCGCTATTTCTGGTCTTCCTTTTTTTTGAACACCTTCAGGAATCCGATAGATGGGAAAGCTGACCATTGGATCAGACCAATGCATGCCATCATCAGATGTCTGCATCATAGACCTGCCGGGTGGGATGTGCTCTCCTACTGGGTTTGCCAGGTATTGTAGGTAAAATTTATTGTTCCAATAGCACAACATGGGTGCATGATTATACGTCCAATGGATGCCGGCGGTAGATGCAGGATCATTCCTGTTGGCCCTGAATACCTGCACATTGTGCACGCCAATGACAGGACGCAACTGACCATGGTGGTAATCAATGTTCACCTTCTCTGTGCCAACATAGCGAACAGTATCTTGCGCCTTTGTCAAGAGTGCAGAAAAAATAAAAATATATAAAATCAAAATCCTCATTGCGATGTATATTTCAGAAGACGACGAATCGTCTTTTTGTTTGTTTGAACAATTGTTCCATGTTTGTGCCCTTCAGGAATACTGATGGCAGGATCAGGAGCGGTAAAGGATTTGAAATCTTGCGTAGAAACAGCCTGGTAAGATTTATCTTGGTAGGCATCAAAATAAATCAACCAATCCTCTCCGGCTTTCACCACTGAAGGACCTTCGGTAAAAGTATCGGAGAATTTTGCGGATACAGTGCTCCAGGGCCCGATGGCCGATTGCCCGAAAGCCAGTTTCAAATTACGCTCAGGCCTGGTATTGTCTTTCAGGACCAATACAAAATCATTTTTGGCCCTTCTCACAATCACGGCATCAATCACACTGAATCCAGGATCCATAAAAAGTTTGGTTGGTGTGAATTGGTTGAAATCCTTTGTGGTGGTATAATACAGGCGGTGGTTGTTGCTGTCGGCTTCAATGCCTTTGTCAAACCTGCCAGGAATACAACTGGCCCAAACAATGATGTAGCGCGAGGAATCCTGGTCATAGAACAATTCAGGTGCCCATACATTGACCGTTGTTGGTTCATGCTGCATGACAGGAATGAATTGCTGCGGGGTCCAATGGATAAGGTCTTTGGAAGCGGCATACCCAAACCCATTGTCCCCTTGCCAGCTGCTTGTCCAAACCAGGTAAAAACTGTCATCCGGCCCCTTTACAATGGATGGATCGCGCATGACCTGCTGCTTGCCAACGCCTGGCGCAAGGAATATTGTATCAAGCCTGTTCCATTTCCGGGCATCTTTGCTGTACAACAACCTGAGCCCATCATTGGCCGGCTCGCGAAATGAGGTAAAAATATACCAGGATTGCGAACAGGAAGACAGGAAGAGGATGGAGACAATCAATATATTTTTTCTTGACATGATTTCTTGTTGATCATTTACTGCTCACCCAAATGACGGCAGGCCATGATTTGGGCTTGAATCGTTTTTTTATTCCACCCTGGACACCATCAACTGTAGTAACAATTTTGCCAGTACGTGGCTCTATACAATAAATCTTGCAGGGCGATAAAAAGCCTGTTAAATCAAGCTCCAGCTCATTCTGACTTTCTGCATAAAGAATGAGGTCCTTGATGCCCGCCAGCATTTTCTTTTCTTTTACTGGAATGGTATTGACTACCGCTTTCAAGAAACTGGAATCTGTTTCTTGGGGAAGCACAGGTAAAGATCCACCCGCAATCAATACTGCCCAACCGAATTGCGGATAGCTGTCTCCGGAGTAGAGAACAGATTTTTCAAATGCAGTGCGGTACTCGTTCACTGCACGGTATACCTGGTCAAAAGAGGAACGAACAGGTTTCAACAAACGGGCATGTTGCCGTGGAGCGAGATGCTGTCCGCCCTGTGGCGCATACGTTTTTCCATCCTGTTGATAGTGCCAGTAGCGGATATCAATGATGTCCACATTGGCAGCGCGTTGACCATTTTTCAAAACGGAATCCTGCACATCTTTGGTTGTACTCAACGATACCAGTGGATTGTAGCGATTCTTTCTCGTCCAGGCATCAATGGCATCGATCCAGAAGTTCACAAAATGCAAGGGACCCGTGTATTCAGCACCGATGGATTGGATGACATTCCTGTTCAATTTAAAATTATCCAAGCACTTGTTGATGTAAGAAAGATGCAATTGCTTTCTTGCTTCATTGGAAACATCATAGAACTGCTGGTCCATGAAAATTCTTTTGTCGCCGGCATAGGGCACAGGTTCTGGGAATCCTGTGTTGTTGATGTTGTTGGCAGTTCTCCAGGGAAAGTCTGCATAATGCGCACCGGCTTCGATGATATTGTGTTGAAAATAGTTTTGATGGATGAGGAGCAAGGATTGTTTACTAGCCAATGTTGCAAACTGAGCAAGCCGATCCCAATACCATTTGTTGTATTGGGTGAGATCGTATTTGCTCAATCCATCCCATGCCAATCCTTTACCACTTCTTGCAAAAGGCAACTCATAAAAAGGCGGCCATACCTCGCCATCCATTCTTCTGATCCGTTCATGGTCATCGCGCCGGCGGTCGTACCACAATCCATAGTTATGGTCCAGCACTGCGGCATTCGACTGTTTCATTTCTGCTACAACCTCTTCCAACACATCAGTCAATCCCCTGCCATACCGGCCGGGAACATACCTGGTGATATGAGGCTTTGCATTGGTCAGGTCTTTGGGTGAAACACCGCCATTCCACCAGGGCACTTCCATCCTTCCGCCGATGATGAGTTGACCATTGTTGTTCAACCAACCGTTGGTGATCTGAATTTTAGAGGACAATTGTTCCTGCTGTTTCACAGGTTTGTATACAAATTGGATGGCCTGTCTTTGATCATAGACCAGGGGTTTCATTTGGTTGATGGAGTCGATCCACGCAATCAACTGTAATGGCGCTTTACTGGCTTGTTGGGTGAGCATGGCTGCTGCTTCAACAGATGGGCTGCTGGAAGCTTCAGACTCCTTGGGTAGCAACAATGCACGACCAGACATGTCCTTGCCCAACCGCATGGAAAGCTGTGCATAAAAAAGACTCCTGGGGTTGATGTGCTCGTTTGAACTCTCCCAATACGCATTGCCAGCAAACTGTGCCCAGTTGCCAAACGCATGGTTGTTTGCACCGGGTGGTGCATAGCAATCTATCCTGGCTGCAGCACATTGCCAGAATACACTGTTGGCCGCGGACCATCCCGCACCATTTCCATCCTGCCCGCGATCTCCCATCCTCAATGCATTTCCATCTACAGTAACATTGTCAAACAAGACCCCACTGGCCCAGCTGTCGATTGTTCCACTGAAAGAATACGGCAAACTGGAATGGCATTGCACAAATGCATTAGGACCAGGAGCACAAAAACCCACAGAGAAATCATGGTAACCATTCTCTGCATAACACCGTTGAAAAAGGGTTTGCTGACCTGAGGTGGTAAAAGAATACCTGCGTTGTCCACCGATTTCAGCAACAGGTTCTTTAGAAATGCAATCTTCCACGGTAATTCTTCTTGCTGTGGATTGAACCGCTACTGCAGCACCTGCAAAATGGTTGAAGTTGATGCGTCTCACCCATCCATCTTCCATGTTTTCCATGTTGATGGCATTCCAGCAATGGTCCTCATCTTTGGGATTGGATAACGCGTAAGATGAAACCACTGTGAGGTTTTCAACACCACTGTTGCTGATGCGTCCTTTCCATGCATATTTGCTGATAAAGGCTCCACCATAACTGCTGTCGATGGCTGTCGTCAGGGCATGATCTATCGTGATTTTGTTGCCATCGATGGAAGTAATTTTTCTTTCAAAAAAAATATCGCGCTCTCCTGGTTTCCATCCAGTAGCGGTGACCCCTCCACCAAAATGATCTGCTCCCAATAACTTGATCCAAGCTAAAGTTGAGGGTCTTCTGATGGTCACTTCATCTCCTACAGAAAAACCTTCGGTCTGCTTGATGGTAAACTGGGTTGTGCCAACGCCAACATAAGCATCCATGATCATGGTTTCAGCGGCAGACTGCTTGTTGTTGATTCCTTTGATGTTGATCAGCGGCTCCCTATCAATGCCTTCTCCAAAAAGGACTGTTCCTTTGCTTCCGGCCAATACCACACCAGAGGAATGAATACGAATGCTTTTCTTGAGGTGATAGGTTCCAGCCTGCAAGAGTACGGTTCCACGAAAACCATTTTTATCCAAGGGCATTCTTGAAACTGCATCAATTGCAGCCTGAATAGATTCCCCATCATCCTGCTTGCCTGGAGAGAGCAGGAACTTTGCTTGAGGAGAACTGATCTCCACTTCAGATGCTTTATATCCAGCATAGGAGAAATCAACAACACGGTTTCCCAATGGGTCAGGCGCATACTTGAGGCTGCCATTTTGAAATTGAACCGGACTGGGAGGTGGCAATTTCTTTTGTGCAACTGTTGAAGAGGCCATGCTGATCATCAACACGATGGTCAGCAACCTCATGAGGCAGAGACCATACAGATGCATTGTACTTTTGATCAACTTGGGCATAAAAGATTACTTCTTTTTGGGTTGCACTGGCGCAACTGTTGTGACATCCACCAGGCTGTTGAGGTACTCTTCAATATTCGAATAGCCATCCTTGTCTCTGTCTTTGGTTGCATCTTTGGGATCTGCAGGATTAAGGCCATTTTTTTTCTCCCATGCATCAGGCATACCATCCAGGTCTGCATCAGCATGGGGCTGTCCTTTGTATGCAGGATACCCCCCCACCTGTGCAACTTCCGTGATGATACCAACCTTGTATGAATCAATGGGCAATCGCCTGTGTTTGAACTGCGTTTCTGGCAATGAAACGTTAGGAAGATACGCAATTTTTCCGGTAGTCACCTGGGTTACAATCCGGCTGTCTACAGCATCTCTTATGGGCAAAATTGCTCCAGCATTGGCCAGCACAAATGACCTGGCAGCATTGGCTGGCAAGATGGTCATGGTTGCCATTGGCAGTGGACTGTTCCATTTCATGTCATCTGTATACTTGTTGGTATTGGGGAAATCTTCCACCTGCACACCGCCGTTCCAATTGTCTTTGGTGATCTCAGGAAATCCTTCCATTACATTTCCATTCACATAGGCCCTTCCGTATACAAGGTATTTCAGTTTGCTTCTGCCACTTTCAGGCTTCAGGATACGATGTCCCACGGATGAGTTTTTGGGGGTTGCAGGGCCGGGTTGAAAATAGTTGTTGATGATGTTGTACTGCGCCCTATAATCTCCACCATCAATGGAACGGTGGACCCAGTTGAATATCACGTTGTTGGCGAAATTAAAAATACCATTCCATCCAATGGAAGGATTGCGCCCGGCATTGTTGGCCCAAAGGCTTCGGATGAAAGAGCAATTCTCTCCACCCAAGGTACTGCCAAAAGAATGGTTCCAGGTGTCAAGGGCTTCGGAGAAAATGGAATTCTGGATCGTGATGTTGACGGTTGGGAACTTATCCTCTGCCGCTTTTCCTGTGCTGTCGTTGTACATGTGTCTGTACATGCTCATGTTCTCGTCCAGGCCCCAGCTTGCAGACACGTGATCAATCATGATATTGCCAACAGGATTTCCGCCAATGGCATCATCCCTTCTTCCAACCCATGTCTCTCCTCTTCTGAACCGCATGAAGCGAATCACAACGTCATGTGTATTGATCCAAACACTTTCACCAGCAATGCAAATTCCATC
>CAILKQ010000166.1 GCA_903834825.1 uncultured bacterium
CTGCGCTGGTTTCATTTTTTATTTTTTAAGTTCTTCAAAGTACTGCATAGACTTCTTAATTCTTGGGCAAAACGGGGTTAGAATTTGAGACAATATCGGATTTTATTTTAGTCATATAGGGTCCGGGTATAAGGTCATTTTCGCGGAGGTATTGAACTTTAATAAAAAACCCATTGTAATAATTTGAATTACAATGGGTTGCAAAATATATCTGTGGTCCCGGCGAGAATCGAACTCACATCTAATGTTTAGGAAACATCTATTCTATCCATTGAACTACGGGACCAGCCTTCCTGCCAAAGCAGGGGCTGCAAAATTACTCAATATATTTTTTTAACAAAGCTTATTTTCATTTTAGTTTTAATTTGAAGGATAAATTGGTGATTAAATCGATTTTCAAGACATGCCTGCATGAAACTGATCCAGAAGCGCATATCAATATTGGTGGTTTTGGCCTTTGGCCTCAATCCTTCGTTTGGTCAGCAATACCAGGCGGTGCATGGCTCCAATTTTGCCGGTAGCCTGGGTATAATGAACAATCCCGCTTCAGCACTTTCCTCCCCATTGCCCTGGGACATCACCCTTTTGGGGCTTCAGCTCAAAAACAGCACCAATTTTTTCTATATCGAAAAATACGATCCTTCTGGAAAGGACCCACAATTGGCAGCCTGGATCCAAAATGGGGAGTACAAAAGAAGGCTGAATACGCAGTTCAACATGAACCTCTTGAACACCCGCATCAGAACATCCAACCGATCAGCCATTTCCTTTGGCATGAACGTTCGATCAGCGTCTCTTGGCGGTTCATCCACTTATAATTTCATTGATACCATCCTTCTGCCCAATACCTTTCTCAAAGTTAACATGAACAACCAGCCGCTTGATGCATTTGTCAGGAGCAGCACCTGGGCAGAAGCTTATGGAAGCCTGGCCTTGAACCTGGCAGACAAGAAGCATTTCATTTGGAATGCAGGCGCCACCATCAAATCGAACATGGGCCTTGCAGGCATTCATGCGTCCATCACGAATGGTCAATTCAAGGAATATGTACGTCCTGTTAACAATCTTTACGAGGTAACTACTGCAGAACTGAACTATGGCTATTCAGCCAATCTTGATTTTTGGGATCCGGCTGCTAGCACGAAGTCCAACCTCAAACGCTATAGAAGTCAATCTATTGGCGGAACATCTGTAGACCTGGGAATGGAGTGGATCATCAAGGACCAGCGAAACATAGAACTGTTTAACAACAAGAGCCAATACAATTATACCTGGAAGTTTGGTTTGTCCATGCTCGACCTTGGCTATGCCAATTACAAGTATGGGCTTGAATCAGTGAAGACTTCAGGGGTGAAACCCAATATCAACGGAATTGCCCTGGCAAGAAAATTTGACTCAACCATCACCGGACTGGATGTCTTGAATGATTCCATTCAAACAGCAGTAGGCCAGTTCAATACGCTGGCAGGTGAATTCAGGATGAGTCATCCCACAAGAATAGTGTTCAATGTAGACAGACAGATAACAGACCTGATTTACATCAATGCAGAATTGTCCATCCCTATCCAGGCCAGGACAGGAGCAAACATGCAGACCCAAGACTTGAATCTTTTAACCATTACGCCCAGGCGAGAAACCCAAAAATATGGGGTTTATTTGCCGCTCTCAATGACCCGTGATGGAAGTTTCTGGATTGGTGCAGCGGTAAAAGCGGGTCCTGTTTTGTTTGGATTCCACCGTGTTCCGATTGGCACAAAGACCTCTTATCAAAATGGTGGAGCCTATCTTGCCTACACCATCAGCCCCAGCGAAAAGCTCAGAAAGCCCAAGGCCAAGATCATTGAATGCCCCAAGTAAGTTAGCTGAGGATGCTCTTGATCACATTGCCATGTACATCCGTCAGCCGGAACCGCCTTCCCTGGAACTTGTATACCAGCTGCTCATGGTCAATGCCCATGAGGTGCAACATGGTTGCCTGTAAATCATGCACATGCACCGGGTCTTTGATGATGTTGTATCCGAAGTCATCTGTCATGCCATGGCTGTAACCAGCTTTCACACCCGCGCCTGCCATCCACATGCTGAAGCATTTGGGATGATGGTCGCGGCCGTATCCATCCTTTGTCAACTTGCCCTGTGAATAAACGGTTCTGCCAAATTCGCCTCCCCATACAACCAGTGTGTCTTCCAGCATCCCCCTTCTTTTGAGATCGGTGATGAGTGCAGCTGTGGGCTGGTCTATCTGTGAACATTGGTGGCGTATCCCTTGCGGCAGGCTTCCGTGGTTGTCCCAGCCCTGGTGATAGAGCTGCACAAAACGCACATCTTTTTCGAGGAGTTTTCTGGCCAAAATACAATTGGCGGCATAGCTGCCATTCTCCCGGCTGTCTGGTCCATAGAGGTCAAAAACCTCATTGCTCTCGTCACTGGTGTCCATCACTTCAGGCACCGAGGTCTGCATCCTGTAGGCCATTTCATATTGGGAAATCCTGGCATTGACATCTGGGTCGCTCCAGGCCTCATTTTGGACTTCGTTCAACTGTTGAAGGTAACCAAGCATCTCTTTCCTGTCAGCCCCGTCATAGCCCTCAGGATCCTTCAGGAAGAGCACAGGATCCTTGCCAGACCTGAACTGTACACCCTGGTGCTCGGAAGGGAGAAAACCATTCCCCCAAAGCCTCGCATAGAGCGGCTGGTCCTTGGAGGCATTTTTTGAAATCAGCACAATGAATGCCGGCAGGTTCTTGTTTTCTGAGCCCAGTCCATAGCTCAGCCAGGAACCGATGGATGGCCTGCCAGGCAATTGGTGCCCTGTCTGAAAAAAAGTAATCGCAGGGTCATGGTTGATCTGTTCAGTATACATGGACTTGATCAGGCAAAGTTCGTCCACCACCTGTGAAGTATAGGGAAGGAGTTCGCTCACCCAGGTGCCGCTTTTTCCCTGTTGTTTGAAATCATAAAAAGATGGGACCACCGGAAGGGAAGATTGGTTGGCACTCATTCCCGTCAGCCTTTGGCCCTTGCGGATGGAATCAGGCAGCTCGGTTCCGAAAAGATCGCGGAGTTTGGGCTTGTAGTCAAATGTTTCAAATTGGGATGGGCCACCTGCCATAAATAGAAATACCACCCTTTTTGCTTTTGGGGCGATGGTGGGCAAGGCCGACATGATTTGTTCTTCCATGGTAGCTGCGGTCGCCCCCAATGGAGTGATGAGCTGCTGAAGGGCGATGCCGCCCATACCCATGGCGGTCTTGTTCAAAAAATTTCTGCGGTCAATGTTTTGATAAAGCCCCTTCAGGTCTGCTGCACCAAGTCTTTTTTCTGCGTGATGATGACCCATGGCTTTATCGTTTTGTTATTGTAGCATCAGAATTCATGATCGTGCTGGCCACAACGGCATTCGCTGCAACCAGTGGTTTGTCCAGTTGGGAATTGACTTTATAGAGCCCTGCAGACAACCAGCCTTTTGTCTTTTCAGGATTCATCCTGAACTTGTCCAATTCCTGTTTGTACAAGGCTTTCAGGATGTCCAGCTCTTTTGCAACAGGGTATCTTCCAGTAAGTTTCCGGTATGTTTTTGTGATGGCAATGTCCTGGTTTGATTCCTTGCTCATCGCCTCACCCAATACTTTTGATGCTTCTATGTAAGTAGGGTCGTTCAACAAAACCAGGGATTGAAGGGGAGTATTCGTCTTCTGCCTGCGCGACAAACAAGAACTTCTTTCTGATGCATCAAAAGTGGCCATGGTCGGGTTGGGAACCGTCCTTTTCGCAATGATATAAAGGCTTCTCCTGTACACAGCATCAGTGCTATCAGCCACGTAGGTGGAGCTGTTGATCTCCCACAATCCGGCAGGTTGGTATGGCTTGATGCTGGGTCCTCCAATTTTTTTGTTGATCAGCCCGCTGGCGGTCAGCACATTGTCCCGCATCATCTCTGCCGTAAGCCGGTTGGCTGGCCCCCTGGCCAATAGCCTGTTCTCAGGATCAATTTCTCTCATTGCAGAAGAGGCATAAGAATCCTGTTTATAGGTTGAAGACATGACCAGTAGTTTGACCATTTTTTTCAGGTCCCAGCCAGATTCCTGCAGTTCTACTGCAAGCCAATCCAGCAGGGCCGGATGGCTGGGTAGCGCACCCTGGTTGCCAAAATCTTCGCTGGTTTTTACAATGCCGATGCCGAAAAATTGCTGCCACAACCTGTTCACCACCACCCTTGAGGTGAGTGGATGGTTTTCATTGGTCAACCATTTTGCCAGGCCCAACCGGTTCCTGGGATAGGAAGCAGGGAAGGGAAGTACTTCGGCAGGTGTATTGGGAAATACCTGGGCCCCTGGCTGGTCGTATTGTCCACGGTTCAGGATGGTTGTCTTTTTAGGTATGGCCATCTCTTCCATGACCATGATCTGCTTGATCTTTGCCACTGAATCATTGAGGCTCCTCCGCAATTTTTTCAATTCTTCCAGGGATGCCTGAACTGAGGGTGCCACAGCCATGGTATAATAATCAGACAGCAATTCTTTTTCTATGGAACTCAGCTGCTCTTTTGTTTTTCCTTTCAATTGCCCCCAACTATTTTTGTTGGCCAATATCCCCAACTCAAAAGCAGTCAATAACCTGTTGTAAACGGCCACATCATCCACCCTTCCTCCTTTGAAACCCACGCCGCGCCACCATCCGCCAATTTGCAGTCCTGGTTCTTTTTTTCTGTTGAACAGGATGTCCTTGTAGAGTTTATCGATGACCACCGTCATGGGAAGCTGTTCTCCATTCTGGTGAAGGTTGAATCCTGATGCCTTTGAGGATCCATCATAGGTGAGGCTGAGTTGGATCCATTTTTCGCGCGGCACTTCTGTTTCAGATAATTTGATGATGGCATTGGAAGGCGCACTATGGGCCATCAATATTTCAAGGCGATTGTTTTTGAGGTAAACATGAAATCCCTTGAAATTGTACAAACGTTCTCCTTCATTTTTGTGGAAGATCACGCCCTCTTTCATGTCTTTGGGAATCCAAACCCACATGCCAATGGTAAAAGGTTCTGCACTGCTGAAAGTACCCGTAGGACTGAGGTCAAGGTATACATCCCCATTGAATGAAATCACCTGTGCACCCCGTCCGGAGCTGAATGAAGGTTTGTCTCCACCTGCACCAGCTTCATGCTTCATCGCGCCTTTCTGGGCGGTATCCATTTTATTGACCAGGTTGCCATCCAATTCAAAAAAAGCGTTCAATCCATTTTGTGGGATGGTTTCATTGGCAAGCCCTTGATAGGAATTGTTGTTGATCCATGTGTTGAAACCTTCAACAACATTGGCTTTCTGGAGGGATGTTTGCTTTTCTGCTTCAATAATTTTTCCTTTTACTGCACGGATGATTTCCTCCTGCTGTTGGTTTGGCAACAACAAGGTTGGCGTTGGCAAATCATCATTAAATGCAATTTGTCCTGCTTCAGCCACATTGTTGAAAAAGCTGAACATCTCATAATAATTCTTCTGTGAAACAGGATCGTATTTGTGGTCATGGCAACGGGCACATCCAACAGAAAGGGCCATGAAGGCATCTCCCATGGTATTGGTGCGGTCCATCACATATTCGGTCTGGTATTCCAGTTCAACAATTCCGCCTTCCATGTTCTGCTGGTGGTTCCTGTTGAAGGCAGTGGCGATCAACATATCGCGCGTGGGGTTAGGCAACAGGTCACCAGCAAGCTGTTGGTGGATGAACGTATTGTAGGGCATGTTGATGTTGAAGGCATTGATGACCCAATCCCGGTAGGGAGACATGTCCCGCAGGCGGTCAACGGTATAGCCATGGGTATCCGCAAATCTTGCAAGGTCCAGCCATTCAGCGGCCATCCTCTCGCCATAATGTTTTGACTGCAACAAGCGATCTACCTGCTTTTCATAGGCATTGGGTGATGGGTCTTGCACAAAGGCATCGATTTCCTCCAGCGTTGGCGGAAGCCCCGTAAGGTCCATGCTCACCCTGCGCAGGAGCAACTCTTTTGAGGCCTGTTTTGAGGGCTGGAGATTGTTCTGCGACAGTGTGGAAAAAACAAAATGATCAATAGGGTTCACGCCATTCAATGACGCAGAAATGGGAGGGATGGGTTTTTTGCTTGGCTTCACAAAAGCCCAGTGGGGCTGGTATACAGCGCCCTCTTCAATCCACTTGATCAGGTAGGCCTTTTCCTTTGCAGAAAGGTCAAGGTGCGATTTCGGCGTGGGCATTTTGTATTCAGGATCTGCAGAAATGATCCGGTGAAACATTTCACTTTTTGCCAGCTTTCCAGGAGCGATGGCTACTTTCCCCGGGCTCTCAGGCAGCAACCCATAGGCTCCTGTTGACTGGTCAAGCCGCAGGCCTGCTTTTTGTTTTGCCTTGTCAGGACCATGGCAGGCAAAACATTTATCAGAGAGGATGGGTTTCACATGCTGGTTATAATCCATTGGGGTATTGATCTTCCTGTATTCCGCTGCTACGTCTGCAGGAAGCTTCGGCAGATCATTTTGCGCTGGAGCAAGAATGAACAGGCTGGGAACCAATGGGATGATATACTTCAGCATCAAATCATTTTTTTGTTGAGTCAGGTTTTCTAAAAGCAAATCCACCGGCTTCGATGGTCAGGTTCGGCAATGCCTGCTTGAGTTTCGCTATCCCCTCCGCTGTTGCATTGGTCTTCCACAGAAACAGGTTCTTGAGGTTCTTGCAGGCAACAAGTTTTTCCAATCCTTTGTCTGAAACCGCCGTGCCATAGAGGTTCAACTGTTCCAATGATTGCATTGATTTGAGTTGATCCATCCCTTCATCGGTAACCTTGGTTTTTTCGAGTTGAAGCTGGCGCAGGTTGGTGAACTGCTTTATTTTTTGCAGGTCCTGGTCGGTCACAGGCTGGTTGGTGAGTTTCATTTGTACTATCTGCTCTTTCAATCCAATCGCCTGATCCAGGATCTTGTTGTTGAAGTTTTTCAGGTTTACAAAATTCAGCGAGAGTCCATTGGAGACAGATTGCATAGGGGTAACAACCACATTTAATTTTTTGATGGCATCAATGTTGATTGGATTGGCTGCAGCAATGCTGATTGTTTTTGTTGGGACAACCGTTGCGGTTTTTTCAACTGCTGGTGGAGGCGGGGGTTCCACAGCTTGAGGAACTGTTTCAGTGATCTTTACAGAAGTGGTTATCATGGTGGTTTTGGCGAAGGGGTCAGCCATTTTGACCCAACGATGAATGGTAGCAATCTCTGCGGCACTGAGTTGTTTTTTGCCCTTGGGTGGCATATGGTCTTCATCTTCCAATGGCAAGAGCATGTTGGTATATAGCTTGCTGTTATCGGCATCTCCGGCCGTCAATACAGCACCATTCTTACCACCTTTTTTGATAAAATCCTCTGAATCGAGTCTGAGTCCGCCTTTCTTTTTGATTTTAGAATGGCAGGTATAACATTTGCTTTGAAGAATGGCCACCACCTGGTCTTCGTAAAGAGAAATTTCTCGTGGGGCTTCTGTTTTTTCAAGAATAGCATCGGCCTTGGGTAGTTCTGTGGATGTTTTCACTGTTGAATCTATCATCACCACAGCCTTGGTTGTTTCTTCATCAACAAGACCGAAAAAATAATCTTCACCGTGGGTCATGGTTCCGCCCAGGTGCCCTGCAACGGCCATCACTGCACAGGTAATCCATACCAGCAGTCGCCTGTATTGGGCAATAAAATACGCCAAGAATCCCAGTGTGCAGGTTGCAATGCCTGTCCATTGGTGCTTTTGCACCAAATCAAGATCGTATTCACCTGATCCTGAAAGCAAATACCCCGCAATACAGGTAACAAATGCTGAAATCGCACCAGTCAATAACGCATAAGACAATGCGGCATCAAATTGTTTTCTTTTTTCAGCACCGAACAGGCTGATAACAAAGGCGAATGAAAAAATACCAATAGGAAGGTGAACCAATAACGGATGAAGGTGTCCGATCAGTGCTGTGTTGATGGAAGACAAAAATTGAAAATCACCCACGTTGATTAAAGTGCTTTTTTCATTTTAACAAGCTCAATCCTGGTATCTGTCACTTCCAGTATTTCAAATTCGAATTTACCGATAATGATCTTCTCTTTTTGTTTTGGGATCGATTCATTGTGGTGAATAATATATCCGGAAACGGTTTCTGATAGGTTCATCTCCAGACCAAGGTGGTATTTTTCATTGAGCGGCTCAATTTCAAGCCTTCCGGAGAACTCATATTCATCCTCACCCACCTCACGCTCGGTCAGTTCTTCAGTATCATATTCATCTTTGATTTCACCAAACAGCTCTTCCAGCAGGTCCTCCATGGTGATGATGCCCGAAGTTCCTCCGAACTCGTCCACCACCCATGCCATGCTCTTCCGCTCCTTGATGAGCAGGTTCATGAGGTCTGTAGCAGTCATGCTTTCTGGCACTGCAGGAATGGGAAGCATGATCGAATGGATGTTCTCCGGATTTTTGAACAAGGAAATCTGGTGCACATAACCAACAATATTGTCAATGTTTTTTTCATAGACCACCAGCTTGCTGAGGTTGGTATCGATGAACCTGGTTTTCAATGTTCCAATGGATTCATGCACGCTGATGGCCTCGATTTCTTTTCTTGGCACCAGGCATTGGCGAATCTTGACATAGGGTAAGGTCAGTGCGGCCTCAAACAATTCCTTGTTCATTTCCTGGCTTTCAAATTCCTTGTCATCCCTTTGCTGGATGAAGTTTTCAAGTTCCAGCCTTGTAAAATTGCTCTTGTTTTTTCTGATGTGTACATTCACCAGGTTCTTCAGGATCCATTCAGAGAGGGAAACAAAATAATTGGCGATGGGGTAGAAGATGTTGTAAAAGAAGCGCAGCAGTGGCGCAAGAAAGAACATCAAGGTGTCGGCCTTTGACCTGAAAATGGCCCGGCAGAAAAAGAAGTATATCATGAAGGCCCCCGTTGAAACCACCAAGTCAAAAAGAATCCTGATGTACAGAAAATAGGGCACAAAATCTTGCGACAAGTAACTCTCTGTTGTTTTCCAAAGAGGGGTCAGGAATTCATCCACCAAAAGGCCATAAATAACAAGGGTGATGATGATGCCCACAATCATGGCACTGATGAACTTTGCAGGCTCATCAAGGTAAGCGGAAAGGGTATAAGCGCTTTTTGAACGCTGTTTTTTGCGCAATTCAATTGATAGCCTGTTCAGCGATACAAAACCAACTTCCACTCCGGCAAAAAAACCTGCCAGCAAGAAAGCAATCAAGATACCAAACAATAAAAGAGTTCCCATAGTGTTCATTTAGGAATGTGAATTCCTCCAATGTTAGCCAAGAAATTTTTTAATCATCTCCCTCACCTCGTTTGTAGCCTTTTCAAGGTCATCGTTCATGATTACCTTGTCAAAGCTATTTCGGTATTCCATTTCTTCTTTTGCCTTGTTGATCCTTGTTTGGATGTATTCACCAGATTCAGTTCCCCTCCTCATCAGTCTTTGTTGCAGGACCTCGATGGATGGCGGTTCAATGAAGATTGTTAGCACTTGTTCTCCAAACATTTTTTTCACATTCAAGGCACCTTTGACATCAATGTCCAGCAAAGGCATTTTACCTTCACTCCAGATTCTTTTCATTTCATCAACAGTAGTACCATAGTACATCCCAGGGTATACCATCTGCCATTCAACAAACTGGTCCTTGTTGATTTTATCCTTGAATTGTTCTTCTGTGATGAAAATATAGTCAACCCCATCTGTTTCACCGCCACGGATTTTTCTGGTGGTGGCGGACACGCTGAAAGAGAGCTGGTCGGCCATGCCCGCAAGCAGTTTTGTTTTGATGGTTGTTTTGCCTGCGCCTGATGGTGCCGTTAGGATGATGATCTTGTGCTGTTCTGTTTCATGCATGGTGTCTGGATCTTCAAAAGCTTTCATCAAAGTCAATATGACTTTAGGCGCTTACTTGAAACGCTTTTTCCCGAATTTCTGAGGGGGCCTGTTTTTGCCGGCTCCAATACCATTGCCTCCCCCCGTGCTGGGACGGTTGCGTTGTTGAAATCCACCGCCTTTGCCGCGTTTTTGGAACCGGTCATCCTGCTCCCTGTAAGCCCTCACAAATGGGGTGCTGGTAAACTCAAGCTGTCCTTTTGTGATGGCGTTCAATTCACTCCTTATGCTCTCATCAGGGATGAGCTCCTTGTGCCAGGTATTGTAGGCCAGCTTCATGTAATAGGCGATGATATGGGAGAAACCAGATCGCTTTTCCTCGTTTTCTTCGGCCATGGCCTTGGTAATCACCAGTTCAAGGTGTTTTCCAAGGTGATAATATTTGGGATGTCTTTTAGGGTAGGGCAAAGGCTTTGGCCTTGCCATCAGCAACTCCCTTGTTGGAACCGGGTAGGGGGTTTCCACTTCCAGTTTGAAATCTGAAATCAAATAAAGATGGTCCCAGAGCTTATGCCTGTAATCCTCGATGTTCTTGAGTTGCGGATTGATGAAGCCCATCAATTCTATGACTGCCTGTGCATTGCTTAGTCTTCTTTCCTTGTCTTCGATTGAAAGGATATGCCCCACCATCTGCTGCACATGCCTACCATACTCCTTCATCACAAGGTGACTTCGATTGGTATTGTATTCCATTATTGTCTTTTGAGAGCAACAAAAATAGGGTTTATGGGGCGATTTTGAGAATATTTTGCTTTTTGAAGGTTTAGGGCTTTAGGGATTTGGGGTGTTGGCTTTTTTTTAGTCCATTGATACTTCTTGATACCTTTTCTATTCTCTCCCTTGATTCGTTCATCTGTGAAGTGTTAATATATACCAGATCGCCTGAAATGAGAAGGTGAAATAAACGCCCAGAATTTGTATTTCCCTCAACCTCTTCAACCCCTTCAACCTTTTTTAAACCCTCACATACACCCTCTTCTTATCCATGATATACCCCACCAACCAGCAAACCATCATCAGCGCAATCGAATACAGCAGTGCGCCCAAAGCGCCGGGTGTAATTTTTTGAAAGAAATCCTTGCTGATGACGGCGGTCAGGCTTCTGCCATCCGCATCCTTGATCAGGTTGAAGGTCTTTGGAATAAAGCTGGAGAGGACGTAAATGAAAAGTGGATTTTTCCCGAAAACTTCAAAAAAATAATTGCCTGTCCTGAAGGATGTTTTGGCATTCAGGTAGACCAATGATCCAATCAACAACAAGGAGATTCCACAGGTATACAAAACATAAGAACTGGTCCAGATTTTTTTGTTGATAGGGAAAACATAATTCCAGCAATAGGCGATGGCCATCAGTGCAGCACCCGCCAGCAATACTTTTGCAATGCCCTCATAATCCTTGCCCTTTTCGCGCAGCAATACACCCGCAAAAAAACCAATGATGACATTTACTGCAGCGGGGAAGGTGCTCAGGAATCCCTCCGGTTCAAATGGAACTCCTTCACCCTTGTACATGTGGTTTTCACCAACCAGCCATTTGTCGATGGGTACGCTGATATTGCCCAGCATGGTATAGTCGCCGCCCAGGTACAGTACCAGCCAATAGCCCAACAAGATGGTGATGCTTGCATAGATGACGGCCTTTCTTGAAAGAAAATGAATCATCATGGCTGCGATGCCGTAGCAGAAAGCGATGCGGGCCAATACACCAAAAAAGCGGGTTTTGTCGATTGTTTTAGGCAACCACTCGCCAGCGCTATTGATGCTTACAAATGGATACCAAGATAACAAGTATCCAATCAGAAAGATGAGAAAAGTTCTTTTGAGGATCTTACCGGCCACCTTGCCATGGCCCATTCCAGCCATTTTGGGCATGGTGAAGGCCATGGCATTGCCCACTGCAAACAAAAAGGAAGGGAAGACAAGGTCTGTTGGCGTGAAGCCATGCCAGGAAGCATGCTCAAGCGGTTCAAACGGGGCTGATCCCGCCTGGTTGTTGACGATGATCATGAAGCATACGGTCATCCCCCTGAATACATCAAGGGCTGTAAAACGTTCTGTTGTTGACATGATAGAGCAGGTTGGTTGGTTCGTTGAATGTAAGGAATTTGGCTTTTATTAATCTCATCTATTTTAACTAATTTGTCTACCGCTTAACTACTTGCCATGACCAACAAAATCGGAATGAATTTGCTGCTTTGGGGAACGGAGATCGATGCATCCCTTTTTCCGGTATTGGAGCAAATCAAGGATGCTGGATACGATGGTGTGGAAGTCCCCATTTTTGATACCAATCCTGATCATTGGAAGCCTTGGAGAAAAAAGCTGGACGAGCTGGAACTCGACCGCGTTGCCGTAACCATCAATGGCCCAGATCATCACCAGATCAGTGCCGATCCATCCATGCGGCACAAAACCCTCGAAAGAAACAAGATGGCCCTGGAATGTGCGCAGGTATTGGGTTCCAGCCTGCTCACCGGTCCTTATCATTCAGCGCTTGGTGTATTTACCGGAAGCAAATCATCCGAAGAAGAAAACAAATGGGCCGCAGAAAACCTGTTTGAACTGGCTGAACATGCCAAGTCTCTGAACATCACCCTGGGGCTTGAATACTTGAACAGGTTTGAGAGCTATTTGGTGTCTTGTACAGATGAATTGATTGCTTTGGTGGATCGTGTTTACCATCCCAATTGTCAATTGATGTTTGATTCATTTCATGCCAACATTGAGGAAACCAATCTTGGTGATGCCATCAGAAAAATGGGCAATCGATTGGTACACGTACAGTTGTCTGAAAACCATCGGGGAACACTTGGTGCAGGGCATGTAGACTTCAAGAACATCCTTACTGCGCTTGAAGACATCAACTACAAAGGCATGATCAGCATAGAAGCATTCAGCAGCAAACTCAGTGCAGCTAATATTTGGCGCAACATGTTTGAATCTGAAATGCAGTTGGTGAATGACAGTATTCAATATTTAAAAAGCATATAACATGAAAATAAACATTGCTATCGTAGGGCTCGGATTTGGTGCAGAGTTCATCCCCATTTACCAAAGGCATCCGCATGCCAACATGTATGCCATCTGCCAGCGCAACGTCGAAAAACTCAATGCCATCGGAGATGCTTTTGGAATTGAAAAAAGATACTCAGATTACGAGGAACTGCTGAAGGATTCTCAGGTTGATGCGGTTCACATCAATTCTCCCATTCCCAACCATGCAGAGCAATCATTGAAAGCGCTCTACGCAGGCAAACATGTTGCTTGTACCGTTCCCATGGCGACCAGTGTTGAAGACTGCATGAAAATTGTGAAGGCATGTAAAGAGACGGGAAAGAAATACATGATGATGGAAACCGTTGTGTATGCAAGGGAGTTTCTATTTGTAAAGGAGATGTATGAGAAAGGTGAATTGGGTAAGGTTCAGTTCCTAAAGGCTTCTCACCAGCAGGACATGGACGGCTGGCCTGATTACTGGCCTGGCCTTCCTCCCATGCACTACGCAACCCATTGCGTTGGCCCTGTTGCAGGATTGCTGAAGCTGGAAGCGGAGTATGTTTCTTGCTTTGGTTCAGGAACCATCCGCGAAGAACTCGCACAGATCCACAACTCACCTTTTGCCGTTGAATCGGCCCATATCAAGTTCAAAAATTCAGACCTAAGTGCGTATGTGTACAGATCCCTTTTTGATGTTGCGCGCCAGTACCGCGAAAGTTTTGAAGTCTATGGATCCAAAAAATCATTTGAGTGGGCATTGATCGAAGATGAAGAACATGTTGTACATACGGCAAAACTGCCGGAGCACGAGATTCCTGCAAAAGTAAAAGTGCCAGACTATGCACATTTGCTGCCAGAAGGAATCAGGGATTTCACGACCAAAGGAGTGTATGATGTGGCTGAAAATACCCACCTGAGCTTCACACAAGGTGCAGGACATGGCGGATCACATCCCCATCTTGCCCATGAGTTTCTCATGGCGTTGGTTGAAAACCGCGATCCATTCCCGAATGCAGGCCAATCCGCCAACTGGACATCCGTAGGCATCCTTGCCCACGAATCAGCCATGGAAGGCGGCGCGATTAAATATTTGCCGGATTA
>CAILKQ010000167.1 GCA_903834825.1 uncultured bacterium
ATGAAGAAGAAGCTGAGAAATATTTAAAAAGGCCTGAGATGCCCCTTAACTTTCGGGAACTGTTTGTGAATGGCAAAAGGGCTATTCGGGCCCGTTATCCCAATGCTCAGTTGGAAAATCCCTTTCTTTATTCAGTTGCCAATACAAAAAATGAAGTGCAAATTCCTGTCGGTAAAATAAAAAAAAGCTGGGGTGATGAACCTGATGCACAAATCAACTTGGTTCCCCGTTGGCGTTTTTTCAATCAGTGGAACGATGTAACATCCGTCGATATTGAAAAATCAGTCATCAAGTTAGGCCCACGGGAACAACATGGTGAGATCGATAAAGGAAGCTGGTTTTGGATAGAAGGAGTTAAGGAAGAACTGGACATGCCTGGAGAGTGGTACCTCAACCATCAGGAGGGTAAATTGTACTACAAGCCATTGCAAGGAAAATCACCCAATGATTCAGAAATAATTTTCCCTTACCTGAACAGGATATTTTATGTGAAAGGGGATGTAGAAAACGGTGTCGCTGTAAAAAACATTCAGTTTCAGGGTTTTGATTTCAGACATACCACCTATACATTGGGACAGATAGAAGCCCGGGTGCACACCGATTGTGCAGTTATGTTTGAAAATGCTCAGGAATGTAGTATTAAGGACTGTAGTTTCAGTAACATCGGAGGATATGCTTTGTGGCTGCATCTGGATAGCAGGAACAATATTTTTGACCATAATACCGTGGCAAATTCCGGTGGTGGTGGTGTGCTTTTGACAGGATCTCGCTTTTCCTATATGGATGAAAGCAAGATCTATGCTGCGGGTGAAAAGGCATCAATGGTCTTCCCTATCCAGAACCGGATCACCCGAAATACAGTTGAACATTGTGGCAAGATCCGGTACTATGGAGGAGGGATTCACATTGACTCAAGGCCGGCTTCCATGGCCATGGCTCCAGGTAATTATATGGCCCATAATCATTTTCGGGATCTGTCCCGAAACGGCATTTTTCTGTTCAGAAATCAGGGCGGTAATGTTGTTGAGTTCAATGAAATTCATGACTGCATGCAAACAACCATTGATGGTGCGGCGATTCACTTTGCCACCATGAACCGCTTGGCTGCACCCAATTACATCATGAACAATTATCTATACGATATATGGGGATATGAACAATTGCCAGACAGCAAACCCCGCAGAACCCTGGCCAATGGGGTTTTTCTGGATTGGGCAACCAGCCATACTACGGTGGCCAACAATGTGATTTACAATGCGGGAGACAGAGAGATCAAACCTATCATGGGGAACTGGAACCTGGTAATCGAGAACAACCTTGCTTCCAAAACAAAGATCCTTCCATTCATGCCCCAGGAGATTGGTCCCAATGGAACTGCTTCACATTGCATCTACCCAGAGCAATTGAGAAATGTTGGTGCGGTAATCACATCATCCGATAAGCGGCTGGTCCGCTATGATGGCAAGTGGGAGTCCAAACGAATTGCAGGCATGAGAAACCTGTTCAATTATGACTGTCAGCAGGCTGCTCCTGATCAATCTGCTTCTTGCACGTATCAATTGCCGATCAGCGAACCCGGAATATACAAAGTATGCATCATGTATTTTCCCGATGAAAAGGCTGCTTCCAATGCAAAAATAACCATCGGGCATGCC
>CAILKQ010000168.1 GCA_903834825.1 uncultured bacterium
CAGGCATCATAATACGCTGTATACATTTCACGATAGGCATCAAATTGCGGCGCAATGGCTGCTTTGATGGATGCCACATCTGAAAGATCCTGCGCTGGTGAAAGGCCCAATACCAATGGACTAATCTTGGTCCGGAGGAAATGGTCAGGACAGCTGGTACCCATGGGTGCCAGACGATCCAAATCGTTTGAGTTGATAAATTCCAGCACCTTCTGGTCATCGGTAAAATGTCCGATCATTTTGTTCTTGGAAGAACAATATCCACGCAAGATGGGAGCCAATGCAGCCGCCTGAGAAAGGCGTTGTTCCTTTTCCAGCGATTCAATTTTTTGTCCTCCAAAAACACTGCCATTCTTCGCCACATTTTCTTCGATATATGTCGCACATTTTTCAATCACCTCCAGTGAATTGATATAACAATCATAAGCAGTATCACCCCATGTAAACAAGCCATGAGAGCCTAACATGATGCCCCTGATGCCAGGATTTTTCGCCAGACAGTCCTTGATTTGTAAACCAAGGTCAAAGCCAGGACGCTGCCAGTTCACCCAGCCGATGGTTCCTTCAAAAAGGTCTTTGGTGATCTGCTCACCATCTTTTGAAGCCGCGATGGCGATGGCTGCATCAGGATGCAGGTGATCAATGTGCTTGAAGGGAAGAAACCCATGCAATGGCGTATCAATGGATGGTGCTTTTGAATCCAGGTCAAAAATGCAATGGTTGAACAGGGCCACCATTTCATCTTCTCTTGCCAGCCCTTTGTACACGCCGGTAAGGTTCAAAAGTCTTTCAACGTACAAGGCGGCCAATCCGCTCCTGGTAAGGGATCCAATGTCTCCGCCAGAACCTTTGATCCACATCACTTCTGTTTCATTGCCCGTCAGGGGATCTTTCTCGATCGTCCTGCAGGAGGTATTACCCCCGCCATAGTTGGTAATCCTGAGGTCTGCACCCAGAATATTGGAGCGATAAAGCAGCAGGGCCACATCGTCTCCTGCCATGGACGCTGCCTTTGCGTCGTCCCACAAATAATTTACATGCTGAAAAGTTCTTGTTGCTGACATATGTATTGTTTTCAATTTTTTAAACGTGTAAACTGTTGCCATACCCTACCACCAAAACAGAGAGGATGATGATGGCAATTCCTGCAATGATGGTGCGGATGGTTTTTGTTCCCGCACCTTTCCACTCCTTCAGCAACAATCCCCACATGTTGGCCACAAGGATGATGAAGGCCATGTGCAGGATCCATGAGCTTGGCCCGTTGCCCAGCTTGCTTTCGCCCATGCCATAGAAGAAAAACTGCAGGAACCAGGTAGTGCCTGCAATGGCAGAAAATAGATAGTTCTTAAACAATGGCGTTGAGGCATTGGTATAGTCGCTGAAAGACTTGTTTCTTGCATTGAGGATCATGCACCAAATAAAATTGGTGCTAAGGCCGCCCCACAACAAAACAACGTAGACCACATTGTTTCTGTACAAAAATTCACCTTCCCCGGGGTTGGCTGCTTTCCATGCATCATTGGCGATGGTGGCCATGGATTGTCCTGCCTCCAATCCGAAATTGAAACAGGCACTGAGGACACCAGAAACAATTCCTACAAACATGCCAAGGGCAAATTTGTACTCGGTTTTGACTTCAGCCCCATGGGGGTCTGTACCCACCGATTTCAATTCTTTCTCTTTCATCATGCCGGCCTTTCCGCTGACAATGATACCCAGCATACAAATGACAAGGCCTGCAATGATGGTCAGACCCCACTGGGAGCTGATCATCGCACTGAAACTGTCTTTACCTGCAACAGGATTGAGGTCATAATACATGGCCGGGATAATGGCGCCAAATACCATGCAAAGCCCCAGGATGATGCTGCTTCCCAGCGAAACGCCCAGGTACCTGACACCTAGTCCATAGGTCAAACCACCGATGCCCCATAAAATACCAAAAAGAAAAGTAATCCCGAGGATTGCCCCTCCGGATCCACTGATGATATCCCCAAATTCTGGGATGGTTAGATAGGCAGCAAGGGGGGGAACAACCAACCAGGAGAATAGTCCGCCTACAATCCAGTAAGACTCCCACTGCCAGCCTTTTACTTTTTTATAAGGGATATAGAAACTACCAGAGGCAA
>CAILKQ010000169.1 GCA_903834825.1 uncultured bacterium
CAATTTCTGTAAATAAGCCGCCCATGCGGTACCCAAGCGTTCTTCATTCAGGGTAAACACCTCCGCCTGCTCCTGTTTTCTGTTTTGGATCTGTTCCCTGATTTTTTTCAGTGAACCCAATCCGCCTGAAACGGCCTCTGCAGGAGCTTGTGGTGGAGCTGCATTGGGCAAGGGCCTGTCCAAAGGGTTTTCTGTTGGGGCTGTTGAAACAGCCTGGGGTTGTTTGGCCTGAACGGTTGGCAATGGATTTTCAATGACAAGTTTTGCCGAAGGTTTTGTTTTTTGTGGTGCGAAGGTAATTTGCCTGAACGCCACCGGTTTTATTTCATCAACCCGTTTTTTTTTAATTGCAGTTCCATCTTCCACCAAGGTAATAGCCTGTTTGAGGTGGGTCAATTTGATCAGGTGGAACTCAACATGCAGTTTCTTGTTCCTTGCCTGTTTGAATCCGAGTTCAGCTTCATTGAGGATGTTGAGGGCCCCGATCATGAAGGCAGGTGAGATGGATGCAGCGGCAGCGATGTACCGGTTCCGGAATCCTTCCACCACTTGGAGCAGGTCAATGGATCTTGGGTCGCGGCTGACCAAGAGATTCCTGAAAAACTCTGAAAGGTTGTTCAGCACAATGTCTCCATCAAACCCTTTTTTATCAATTTCATCATAAATGGTCAACACCCCCGGCAGGTCTTCACTGTCCAGCAGGTCCAGCAATTTGAAGAAATAATCTTCATCCAATAAATTGAGGTGTTCGAGGGTATTGCTATAGGTAAGGTTGGCATTGGTGAAGCTTACAATTTTGTCCAGGATACTCAAGGCATCGCGCATGCAGCCATCGCTTTTTTGGGCAATGACATGGAGGGCAGTTGGCTCGGCCTTGATGTTTTCTTTTGTGGCAATCTCCTCCAAATGGGTAGCGATATCAGCAGGAGTGATGCGTTTAAAATCAAAGATCTGGCACCTGGAAAGGATGGTGGGCAGGATCTTGTGTTTTTCAGTTGTGGCGAGGATGAAAATCGCATGGGCAGGCGGCTCCTCAAGGGTTTTGAGAAATGCATTGAATGCATTTGAACTCAGCATGTGCACCTCATCGATGATGTATATCTTGTATTTCCCAGCTTGAGGCGCAAAGCGAACCTGTTCAATCAAGTCACGGATATCATCAACCGAATTGTTGCTTGCAGCATCGAGTTCATGGATATTGAAAGAGGCGCCATTGTTGAAGGATTTACAGGAATTGCAGGCGTCGCAGGCTTCACCATCCTTTCCCAGCTTTTCGCAGTTGATGGTTTTGGCTAGGATCCTGGCACAGGTTGTTTTGCCCACGCCCCTTGGTCCGCAGAACAAAAATGCATGCGCAAGATGTTGCTGAAGGATCGCATTTTTCAGGGTAGTAGTGATATGGGATTGCCCTACCACGGTTGAGAAATGTTGCGGCCTGTACTTTCTTGCTGATACAACGAAATTTTCCATCAGGTGCAATTTAAGGAAAATGGTTTAGGCCTTCGACGGTTTATGAATGATGAGATGTAGATTTTTTCTATTAATTTAGAAACTTCAACCCCTTCAACCTCCCTCAACCCCTTCAACCTCACTCCCATGACCCAATACATCCTCTCCCTCGACCAGGGCACCACCAGTTCTCGTGCGATCCTTTTTGACGTCAATGGATCAATTGCCGCAGTTGCCCAAAAAGAGTTTACCCAGTATTTTCCACAACCCGGTTGGGTGGAACATGACCCAATGGAAATTTGGGTCAGTCAGGCTTCTGTTGCCAAAGAGGCGATGCTTAAATTGGGATTGAAATCAGCTGCAGTGGCTGCTATCGGCATCACCAACCAAAGGGAAACAACCTTGGTATGGGACCGCCAAACAGGCCAGCCCTTGTACAATGCCATTGTTTGGCAAGACAGGCGTACTGCTGCATTCTGTGACCAGTTGAGAAATGATGGGAAGGCAGAGATGATCAGGGAAAAGACGGGGTTGGTGGTGGATGCCTACTTCTCAGGCACCAAGCTGAAATGGATCCTGGACAATGTGGAGGGTGCAAGGGAAAGGGCCGAAAAAGGCGAACTTGCGTTTGGTACCGTTGATACCTGGCTGTTGTGGAAACTCACAGAAGGAAAAGTGCATGCAACCGATGTGAGCAATGCATCCAGAACCATGATGTTTGATCTTGGCAAAATGGATTGGGATGATGAATTGCTTGCCTTGCTAAACATTCCCAAGGCCGTTCTTCCAGAAGTGAAAAGCAACAGTGAAGTGTATGGATATGCATCAGCCATTGGCATGCCTGAAGTGCCTGTTGCAGGCATGGCAGGAGACCAGCAGTCTGCCCTGTTTGGACAGATGTGTACAAGAGTGGGCATGGTGAAAAACACCTATGGTACGGGTTGTTTCATGCTGATGAATACCGGCACCAAGGCAGTTAAATCCAACAACAATCTCCTTACCACCGTGGCATGGCAAATCAATGGTGTCACCAATTATGCCCTGGAAGGCAGTGTCTTCATTGCAGGTGCTGCTGTGCAGTGGCTGAGGGATGGGCTGAAAATAATCCGCACTTCAGCAGAAGTTCAGGCACTGGCAACTTCAGTGAACAGTGCAGATGGGGTTGTTGTCGTTCCTGCGTTTTCGGGACTCGGTGCTCCGCACTGGAATCCCTATGCCAGGGGAACCATTTTTGGCATTACTCGCGGAACCACAGATGCGCATGTTGCAAGGGCAACGTTGGAAAGCATCGCTTACCAGACCTATGATGTACTCAAAGCCATGGAATCTGATGCGGGGCTGCCCATTGCAGAACTAAGGGTGGATGGGGGCGCAACCGTCAATGACCTGCTCATGCAGTTTCAGTCTGATATCCTTTCGGTTAAAGTATTGAGGCCTGAAGTCATTGAAACGACAGCCCTGGGTGCGGCTTATCTTGCTGGTCTGGCAGTGGGGTTTTGGAAGAGTATAGAAGAGATTTCATCCCAGTGGAAAGTATCAGGGCAATTCATTCCATCCATCGATGAAGCTGAAAAAAAGACCCATATCGACAACTGGCAAAGGGCAGTAAAAGCCGTATTGGCCTGGTCTGCACCCAACAATTGATCATGTGAAAAGGCAAGACGGCATAACGAGATTGGAAACAAGCACCACCTGGGATATGGTTGTCATCGGTGGTGGCGCAACAGGGTTGGGCATTGCCGTTGATGCATCCCAGAGAGGATTCAGGGTCTTGCTCCTGGAAAAAAATGATATTGCAAAAGGCACATCCAGCCGGAGCACCAAGCTTGTCCATGGAGGAGTCAGGTACCTTGCCCAGGGCAACATAAAATTAGTGGTAGAGGCTTTGCGGGAAAGGGCTTTTTTGCTGGCCAATGCACCGCACCTCACGCGTGTTCAGGAATTCATCATTCCGGTTTATTCATACTTTGACAAATGGTTTTATGGCATTGGTCTTTTTGTATATGAATTGATGGCGCAAAAACGCAGCCTCGGGCATACCAGGATCCTGGGTAAAAAAGAATTGTTTGGCGCTCTGCCATCACTCAAAAAGAAAGGCCTGAAGGGTGGTGTTGCCTATTTCGACGGGCAGTTTGATGACGCAAGGCTGGCCATTGCCCTTGCCAGAACGGCCGATGATTTGGGTGGAACCCTGTTGAATTATGTCAATGTAACCGGGCTGGTCAAGGAAAATGGGAAACTGGTTGGTGTAAAAGCCCAAGACGCGTTGGATGGAAGCGAATACACGATCAGCACAAAAGTGGTGATCAATGCAACGGGTGTTTTTGTTGACAATGTTCTTGATATGGATGATCCCGATGCGCCCGCAGCAGTCTTGCCATCACAGGGAGTCCACCTGGTGATCAGCAAAGATTTTTTCCCGGGTGATGTGGCATTGATGATACCGAAAACAGCAGATGGCAGGGTATTGTTCGCACTTCCCTGGCACGATGCCTTGGTGATTGGCACCACAGACACTCCACTCGATGAAATCAGTGATGAACCCATCGCCCTTGAAGCCGAAATTGATTTTATCATCAATCATTTCAATGCCTACAATGCATTAAACATCACCCGTACAGATATTAAGTCAGTTTTTGCAGGATTAAGACCCCTGGTCAAAACCTTGAACAAAGGCAGCACAGCCCTGGCATCAAGGGACCATACCATTCTGGTTTCTTCCAGCAACCTGATCACCATCACCGGTGGAAAATGGACAACGTACCGAAAAATGGCAAAAGATGCAGTCAACAATGCTGCATTTGTTGCCAAGCTTCCCATTGTTAAATGTGCTACCAGGAACCTGCGCTTGCATGGTTATGATAACAACATCTTGTACGGGAGTGAATTTTCTGTATACGGATCAGATGCTGTGCTTATCCGAAAAATGATTGCAGATGACCCCTCACTGGGCGAGCGCATTCATCCCTCACACAATTACTGCAAAGCAGAATTGGTTTGGGCGGTATCCAATGAAATGGCCATGACGGTAGAGGATATCCTGGCAAGAAGATCCCGGATGTTGTTTGTGGATGCCAGGGCTGCCATCGCATCTGCTGAACCCGTGGCAAAGCTGATGGCTGAACAATTGGGCATGGATGCAGCGTGGAGGGAAGACCAGGTCAGGCGTTTCCAGGAAATGGCAGAACAGTACCTGGGCTGAGGACTGAAGCCAAAAAATCCTTATTTTACCATATAATTAAACAGATATGAGCCCATTTGTAGCTGAACTCACCGGAACTGCAGTATTGATTACCCTTGGATCAGGGGTTGTAGCGAATGTATTGTTGGACAAGACCAAGGGCAATAATGCTGGCTTGGTTGTGATTGCCCTTGCCTGGGCCATTGCTGTGTTTGTTGGGGTGTATATTTCCGCAGACATCAGTGGGGCGCATCTGAATCCTGCTGTAACCATTGGACTTGCTGTGGCAGGTAAATTCAGCTGGAGCGAAGTGCCATCCTACTTATTGGCACAGCTTTTGGGCGCTTTTATCGGTGCTGTTCTGGGCTGGCTGACCTATAAAGACCATTTCTCTGCAACAAAAGATCCATCCTTGATCTTGGCAGTTTTTTCGACAGGGCCCGCCATCAGAAAACCTTTCAGTAACTTACTGACAGAGACCATTGCTACTTTTATTTTCATGCTTTCCATCTTTTATATACAGAAGGGCGAGGTAAAACTGGGCGCATTGGATGCCCTTCCGGTTTCATTGTTGGTGTTGGGCATTGGACTCAGCATGGGTGGCCCAACAGGGTATGCCATCAATCCCGCAAGGGACCTTGGGCCCCGCATTGCCCATGCCATCCTCCCCATCCCCAACAAAGGCGGCAGCGATTGGGAATATGCTGTCATTCCGGTGATTGGTCCCATTCTGGGAGCCGTCTTCGCGGCCATTCTTTACGGCTTCCTTTGATTGATTTTAAGGAATGTGAAAAAATTGTTGTGTGCAATTTTTCTAATCATCCCTTCCTGCTTACCTTTGCGGCCGGAAATCGACTTTTATCCAATTTAAACAATAATCATGTCCAGCAGAGGTAAAATCAAACAGGTGATCGGTGCGGTGGTTGACGTTCAGTTCGAAGCTCAGCTCCCAGAGATCTACAACGCACTTGAGATCAAAAGAGAAAATGGGGATACGCTTGTCATGGAGGTGCAGCAGCACCTTGGAGAAGACAGCGTAAGGTGTGTTGCCATGGACGGAACCGAAGGTCTTGTAAGGGGTACCGAAGTGCTTGATACAGGAAGGGCCATCTCTATGCCAGTTGGTCCTGCCATCAATGGTCGTCTATTCAATGTTACCGGAGATCCTATCGATGGATTGCCTGCGGTTTCCAAAGAAAACGGAAGGGCCATACATGCCAAACCGCCAAGATTTGAAGACCTGAGCACGGCCTCTGAAATACTTTTCACTGGTATCAAGGTAATCGACCTTATTGAGCCTTATGCAAAGGGTGGAAAGATCGGTTTGTTTGGTGGTGCAGGTGTGGGCAAGACTGTATTGATCCAGGAATTGATCAACAACATCGCAAAAGGGCACGGCGGTTTGTCTGTTTTCGCCGGTGTAGGTGAGCGCACGAGAGAAGGGAATGACCTGTTGAGAGAGATGATTGAGGCCGATATCATGAAATATGGTGACGATTTCAAGCACAGCATGGAAGAAGGTGGATGGGATCTGGACAAGGTGGACATGGAAAGCTTGAAAGATTCAAAAGCAACATTTGTTTTCGGTCAGATGAATGAGCCTCCAGGAGCCCGTGCAAGGGTTGCCCTGAGTGGTTTGACCATTGCAGAATATTTCCGTGACGGAGATGGCGAAGGAAAAGGAAAAGACATTCTTTTCTTCGTAGACAACATCTTCCGTTTTACGCAAGCAGGTTCAGAGGTTTCTGCCCTTTTGGGAAGGATGCCATCAGCAGTGGGTTATCAGCCTACGCTGGCTACTGAGATGGGATTGATGCAAGAGCGCATCACCTCAACCAGAAATGGTTCTATTACTTCCGTTCAGGCGGTTTATGTTCCTGCGGATGATCTTACCGATCCAGCCCCTGCCACAACATTCGCCCACCTTGATGCAACCACGGTGTTGAGCCGTAAGATTGCTGACCTGGGTATCTATCCTGCGGTTGATCCATTGGATTCAACGTCAAGGATTTTGACCCCAATGATCGTAGGTGAAGCCCATTACAAATGTGCTAACAGGGTTAAGCTGATTCTTCAGCGTTACAAGGAATTGCAGGACATCATTGCGATTCTTGGGATGGATGAATTGAGCGATGAAGATAAACTCACTGTATCCCGTGCAAGAAGGGTACAGCGTTTCCTCAGCCAGCCTTTCCACGTTGCGGAGCAGTTCACTGGTCTTAAAGGGGTTTTCGTTGGTATCGAAGATACCATCCGCGGTTTCAACATGATCATGGATGGTGAGGTTGATGAGTACCCTGAAGCAGCTTTCAACCTGGTTGGAAACATTGAAGATGCCATTGAAAAGGGCAAGAAAATGATGGAGGCCGTCAAAGGGCAATAGAATAAAAAATAAGAAAAGCACATGCAGGTAGAGATATTGACACCAGAGAAAAAATTGTTCGCGGGAGATGTTTACGGGGTTCAACTGCCGGGCGTCAGCGGATCATTTGAAGTCCTGGAAAAGCATGCACCCATTGTGAGTGCCCTTGGTTCGGGGGTTGTGAAAATTTTGCTTGACAAAACCGGCAAAAGCAATTCCTATAAAATTTCAGGTGGATTCATGGAAGTCTTGGACAACAAGGTATCTGTTCTTGTGGAAGGTGCTACTGCAATATAAAATACCAGATATGATTGTTTAAAAAGGGACCAATGGTCCCTTTTTATCTTTAAACCAGTTCTTGAACAATGCCAAAAACAGCCATTTCTTTGTATTTTTTCTTTGCAGGGATCATCTTTTCCAGTTGGGCTTCAAGGATTCCTGATGTGAAGGATATGTTTGCACTCAATGAGGCTGAACTGGGTGCCATCCTTTTTATGTTGCCGCTGGGAGCCTTGCTGGCATTGCCAGTGGCAGGATGGGTGGTGCATCGTTTGGGGAGCAAGCTGGCATCAGTGAGTTCATTATTCCTTTATATTGTACTGCTTTTTTTGATTTCAAAGGCCCATTCTGTGTTGAGCATTTCAATTGTTCTTTTTCTGTTCGGTGTCATTGGAAATTTTGCCAATATCGCCATGAATACACAAGGCCTCTCTGTTCAGCAGTTGCTGAAAAAGCCCATTCTATCTCTACTTCACGCCATGTGGAGCCTCGGCGCTTTCCTGGCTGCAGCCATCACGGGATGGACCATGTCTCTTGGCTATTCGATGGAAATCCATTTTGGCATGATCGCTATTGCAGCTGCAGTGGTGGCCCTGTTTTTCTCCTTTTCGCTGATCAAAGATGCGGCTGCGGATCATCCGCAGAAGGTCTTTGCACTGCCCAACCGTGGATTGTTGTTGATGGGCATCATCTGTTTTTGTGTAGCCATGTCTGAAGGGGCAATGGCCGATTGGAGCTCACTTTATTACCGACAGGTAGTTCATGAGCTCAGTAAAGTAAGTACAGTGGGCTATACAGCATTTGCATTGTGCATGGCTTTGGGAAGATTTTTTGGAGACAGGCTTTTACAGGCCTTCGGCTATTCAACGGTGTTGAAGCTGAACGGCATCCTGGTATGCATTGGCATGAGCCTGGCGCTTGCGATCAATTCACCTGGGGCTGTCATCATTGGCTTTGCACTGGTTGGATTGGGTGTGTCTTCTGTAATTCCCATTGTTTATATGCTCTCGGCCAAGAGCAAGTCCATGGCACCTTCTGCTGCCATTGCAGCCGTCAGCAGCATTGGTTTTTTGGGATTTCTTTTTGGGCCACCCATCATTGGGTTTATTGCCCAGGAAACAGGATTGCGCCTGGCCCTTTCAATTGTTGCATTTCTTGGGCTGATGATCTGGTTGCTTTCCATCAGGATGAGAACCGATCGTATCAGTTGAGGGATGGATCCAATGGATAATTGATCATCTCAATAAACCCTTCTCCCAGCGCTTTTACGGCCTCTTTCCACATGCTTTTGGGATCTTCGTGGAATACTATGTCTTCTGTAGCCGCTACAGACAACCAGCTTTTTTCTTTCATCTCCTGTTTCAGTTGACCCGATTCCCATCCTGCATAGCCAATGAAAAACCGGATACCGTCATTTCCTGCTTTGCCACTGTTGATCAGGTATTTGGCAGCTTCAAGGTTTCCTCCCCAGTAAATATTTTCAGCGATTTTTTTGCCACCTGGAATTTGCAAAGGCAGGCGGTGCAGAAAATGAAGTTGGTCAAGGCCTACTGGCCCACCTTCAAACAGGGACAGCTCATGGTTGCCAATGCCTTCAAGAAAACTGGCAACCTTCTCGTCGATTATCCTGTTGATGGTAATGCCAAAACTGCCTGTTGTCTCATGCTCGCATAGCAAGACAACAGTGCGCTGAAAGTTGGGGTCTTTCAGAAATGGTTCTGCAATCAGCAGCTTACCCCTTTCAATCCTGTTCATAAACCTAAGTTAAATAAACTAGCATTATGTAACTTCATGAATGGCTCAACTTATTTTTGTTTCAGGATGAAGCGCATTTTTACACTGATTACCATACTCATCAGCATTTCGCTCATAGGTATTATTGTCATCCAATATTCCTGGTTGAAGAATGTTGTGGAGATCCGCAAGGAGCAGGTTCGGTTCAAGGTACAGGAAGTGGAGTACGAGGTGGTGGAAAATTTGGTTGATGAAAAAATGAGGTTGCTACCTGCTATTCCTCAGGATGCATTGCCCAAAGGTGCCACCAAAGAGTTGCTAAAAATGCTTGAACCACAAACTTTGGCTGAGCGGTTCACCGCAGAAGAGATCCAAAAAACCATTGGAAACTCGTTTGAAGTCAATGGATTAAAAGGAGCTAAATTTCAGTTTGCCGTTATTTCCAACAGCAACAATTCCGGCTTTGATCTGGAAAGTCCTGAATTCAGGAAATATTTTGAAATCGGCAATGTCGATACAGCAAATTATGCCATTCACTCCTGGCCCCTTGTCAACCTTACAGGTGATGAGGCCGTTTCTCTTGTGCCGGATGAGACATTGATCCTCATTACCTACGGCATGCAGGATTTCGTGTTGCAATCGGTGGGTTGGGTAATTCTTGTTGCCCTTTTGTTTACCCTGATCATCATCACTGCTTTTTACCTGACCGTCAGAACAATACTGACACAGAAAAAACTCAGTGAAATGAAAACGGATTTCATCAACAACATGACCCATGAGTTGCGTACACCCCTTGCTACGATTGCCATTGCAGTGGATACGTTGAAAAATGAAAAAATAATAGGCAACCGGGAACAACTGCTTTCAATCGGCGAAATCATCAAAGTAGAAAATGCCAGGATGAATACACAGGTTGAGCAGATTCTCCAAGCGGCTCAGCTTGACATCAATCAGGTCTTGAAAGACAAGGAAACACTTCATGTGCATGAGGTTTTGGGTAAATTGGGAGATAAATTTGCCTTGCAGGTAGCTGAAAAAAATGCCCAGATCAGCTATGCATTGCTGGCAGAAGATGATGGGGTAATGGGTCATCCTGTACATTTTGTCAACATGATCAGTAATCTTTTTGATAATGCACTCAAATATTCAAAGGAAGAGGTTGATCCCTTGATCAAGGTATCTACCCAAAACGAGAAAGGCAAAATTGTCTTGACTGTAGAGGACAATGGCATTGGCATGAGCAAAGAAACCATCGAAAGAATTTTTGATAAATTCTTCAGGGCACATACCGGCAATGTGCACAATGTTAAAGGTTTTGGGCTTGGATTGAATTATACACGAAAAATGGTGGAAGCCCACGATGGTAGCATATCAGTAGAGAGTGAGCCAGGGAAGGGAAGTAGGTTTACCATCAGGATCCCCCTTCATTGATCATGCTGTATCGTCAATGAATAAAAGTGAACCATCTCCATAACTTAGAAACCTGTACGCATTTTCCAATGCATGTGTATACATGCTTCTCCATTCATTGCCCATGATGGCGGCGATGATCAACAACAGTGTGGATTGTGGTTGATGAAAATTGGTAATCAATACATTGGCCACCTTGAAAGCATAACCTGGGGCAATGCAAATTCCTGTATGTCCTTCTATACTTTGAACAGCATTCTCGTTCATCAACGCTTTCAATTGTTGAAAGGCCTCTGCTCTTGAGGGAAGGATTTCTTCTGATAAAGACAAATGCTCCCATTGGCCCAGATTGTTGTTGGAGGAAAATTCATTCTTTTTGTTTCTGGTGGCTTTCACTGCAATCCAGTAAATGCTTTCAAGGGTTCTGAGGGAAGTTGTGCCTACTGAAACAACAGTTTTTTCGCTATTACCCAGTTCGCTGATCAGGTCGATATGTACCTGAAAGTATTCCTCATGCATGGCATGCTCCCCAATCAAAGCTGCTGTCACTGGTTTGAAAGTACCTGCACCAACATGCAGGGTAACAAATGAATGTTTTATTCCTTTTGCCGAAAGTTTTTTGATCAGGGTTTCTGTGAAATGAAGACCTGCAGTAGGTGCTGCTACTGATCCTTCGTGTGCTGCATATACCGTCTGGTAGCGGTGTTGATCAGCTTCGGTGGCTTCCCTTTTGATGTAGGGAGGGAGTGGAATGTTACCTGTTTCAGCAATGATTTTTTCAAAGGGAAGCCTACTGCTCCATTGGAAATTGATCAGGCAATGATCCGCTTTCTTGCTCACCAATTGCGCTTGAAGCTTGTTGTTGTGTATATCGTTGGATGCATGCAGCAGTTCATCATTCTTCCATTTTTTTGCACCCCCGACCAGGCATTTCCAAGTGGATTGTTCAAGATCGTTCAAGCATGCATAATTGCCGTCTGCCGGTTCAAGGAGAAAGATTTCAATCTCTCCTCCTGTAGATTTTTTAAACCGCAGCCTGGCTGCAATCACCCGGGTATTGTTGAATACCAGCAAACTCGTGGTAGGCAATAATTCCGGCAATAGATGATAGCTGCTGTGCTGGAGGCTTTTGTTTTTCCTGACCAATAATTTGGATGCATCCCTGTGCTCGAGGGGGGTCATTGCGATGCGGTTGCTGGGCAGTTCATAATGGAATGCTGCCATTTCAACATGGGGTATGGGGGCCTTATTTTTCATTTATTCACATGTAATTCACAGGTAATTCACATTTCTCGGTGATATATCCACAACAAGATGGGTAAAAGAGGCTGTAATGTAGGCCTGTATTGGGTTTCAGCTGTGTATAAATATAGCAGCTCAAATTGGTGTATGAAAGTGGGAAATTGTGTTAATTTGTGTCATTAAATGTTATTTTTCTTCTAAACCTAGACAAATGATTGGATTCATAGGCGAATATGAGGCTACCCTCGATAACAAAGGTAGGTTTCTTCTGCCGGCAGGCATAAAAAAACAGCTGCCGGAAGGGGAAATACCTGTCTTTGTGATCAACCGTGGCTTTGAGAAATGCCTCACTG
>CAILKQ010000170.1 GCA_903834825.1 uncultured bacterium
ATGAACCAGAAGGATATCATCAGTTATGTGAAAAAACATCCCTCCGGGAAAGTGAAGATCGCCTATGCAGACATCGACGGCATCTTGAGGGGCAAGTACATTTCAACAGCCAAGTTTTTGGGAAGCATCGAAAAAGGGACCGGCTTCTGTGATGTCATCATGGGATGGGATTCAGCGGATGTTTTGTATGATAAATCTACCATTACCGGATGGCATACCGGCTATCCTGATAGCCCAGCTTCGATAGACCTTAACAGTTTTAGAAAAATTCCCTGGGAAAACGATCTTCCTTTTTTTCTTGGAGAACTCAACGACAAGAAAGGTGGCCCCTCACCCGTTTGCCCAAGGCAGTTGCTCAAGCAAGTTTTGAATCAAGCATCAGGCATGGGTTTTACCCCCATGTTTGCCCAGGAATTTGAGTGGTTCAATTTTGAAGAAACCCCACAATCCGCCAATGCAAAGGGATTTAGGGATTTAACCCCACTGACCCCTGGAATGTTTGGTTATTCAGTCTTAAGGTCTACCCTTAACAATCCTTTTTTCACTGATCTGTTTGACCTGCTGACCAGGTTTGATATACCGATTGAAGGATTGCACACCGAAACCGGACCAGGCACCTATGAAGCGGCCATCGCGCATTCAGGAATACTGGAAGCCGGAGACCGTGCAGTGTTGTTCAAAACTGCCGTAAAAGAGATCGCTTACAAACATGGTATCATGGCCACTTTCATGGCAAAGATCAATGAAAACCTTCCCGGATGTGGCGGACATGTACACCAAAGCCTTTGGGACAAAGCCGCCAAGAAGAATATGTTTTTTGATGGCAAAGACAAAGATAATTTGAGCGATACTGCGAAAAGCTATATTGCAGGACAACTGCATTGTTTACCCTACATACTCCCCATGTTTGCCCCTACTGTAAACAGTTACAAAAGGCTGGTAGAAGGAGCCTGGGCACCAACTACACTGACCTGGGGCATCGACAACAGAACTACTGCGCTGCGCATCTTGAACGGCAACAACAACGGCTGCAGGATAGAAACGCGGGTGATTGGTTCAGACGTAAACCCCTACCTGGCCATGGCTGCTTGCCTTGCTGCAGGCTTGTATGGCATCAAGAAAAAAATGAAACTCAAGCAACCAGCTACTGTGGGCAATGGCTACCGCGATTATTCCAATGGAACCTTGCCCCATACCTTGATTGATGCCACCATTCAAATGAAAACCTCTCCCATTGCAGAAGAACTTTTCGGAAAGGCATTTGTTGACCATTTTGTACAAAGCCGTGAATGGGAATGGCGGCAACACCTGAAGGCAGTCACCGACTGGGAATACAAGCGCTATTTCGAAATCATCTAAACCATAAACATGTTTGATAAAGTACTTCAATATAATTTTCCGACAACCATCAGGTTTGGAGCAGGGGCAGTAAAAGAACTACCTGAATACCTTCAGAAAAACAACCTGAAATCACCACTCATTGTTACCGACCCTGTGGTAGCATCATTGGATTTTTTCAAGAAAATCGTCACAGACATCAAAAGCAAACATATCGCTGTTGATGTTTTTGCTGACATCCACAAAAACCCTGTAAAATCAGATGTTTACAAAGGTGCAGATGCCTACGACCAATCAAAAAGTGATTGCATCATTGGCATTGGCGGAGGTGCTGCCATTGATGTGGCCAGGGCGATTGCATTGAGGATCAACCATCGGGAAGACCTTTTTGTGTACGATGACCTGATTGGCGGAGATGTTTATGTAACCAACGATGTTCCCCATTTCATCACCATTCCCACCACTGCAGGAACCGGTAGCGAAGTAGGCAGGTCTGCGATCATTGCAGATGATGAAACACACCAGAAAAAAATATTGTTCTCGCCCAAATTGCTTGCAAAAATCATTTTTGCCGACCCCATGCTGACCATGGAGCTGCCACCAGCGGTAACCGCTGCAACCGGCATGGATGCGCTCACGCACAACATGGAGGCCTATATCGCCAAAATGCCCCATCCGCTTTGCGAAGGCATTGCGCTGGAGGGTATATCATTGATCAGCCAATCTATTGAAAGGGCTGTCAACAAACCAGACCTTGCATCCCGCAGCAACATGCTGATTGCTTCACTCATGGGTGCTGTAGCATTTCAGAAAGGCCTTGGCGTGGTGCATTCGCTGGCCCATCCCCTTTCATCTTTGTTGGACACACACCACGGCCTTGCCAACGCCATCAATCTTCCCTA
>CAILKQ010000171.1 GCA_903834825.1 uncultured bacterium
AAGGCGGCTCCTGCGAAAGCAGCTCCAGCCAAGGCCGCTCCTGCAAAAGCAGCTCCAGCCAAGGCCGCTCCTGCGAAAGCAGCTCCAGCCAAGGCGGCTCCTGCGAAAGCAGCTCCAGCCAAGGCCGCTCCTGCAAAAGCAGCTCCAGCCAAGGCCGCTCCTGCGAAAGTAGCTCCAGCCAAGGCGGCTCCTGCGAAAGCAGCTCCAGCCAAGGCCGCTCCTGCGAAAGCAGCTCCAGCCAAGGCGGCTCCTGCGAAAGCAGCTCCATCCAAGGCGGCTCCTGCCAAAGCAGCTCCAGCCAAAGCCGCTCCTTCAAGACCTGCAACAAAAGCCCACGGGAAAAAAGTTCCTACCATTTCTGTGGAAGTGAGGTTTGCTGAAACCAGCAAAGTGCCAGTCAGCCCCGCAGAAGTGCGCAAGGCTCTCAGGGCAAAAGAAGCAAAAAAGGAAACGAAGGTTGTTGTCATGCCTAAAATCAATTCGAAATCTTCCCGAAAATACGAGCCAGCGTTTACCAAATCTGTGCTTGATCCGAAAGAGGTCTTTGCCCCAATGGCTCCTACACAGCGTTACTCCGATGCTGAACTTTTGGAATTCCGTGATCTGGTACAAAACAAGCTCAATACGGCAAAGCAGGAACTCAATTATCTCAATGGTTTGATCACAAGAAAGGATTCTATGAGCGGAGGAGATTCAGACAACCGCTACATGACCATGGAAGACGGAAGCCTTAGCATGGAACGTGAGCAGCTCAGCCAGATGGCCAGCAGGCAAATTGACTTCATCGAAAAGCTTGAAAAAGCAATGATGAGGATTCAAAACAAAACCTATGGCATTTGCAGGGTTACTGGAAAGTTGATCGACAGGGCCAGGTTAAGAGCAGTTCCTCATGCAACCCTCAGCATGGAAGCCAAGACGAACATGAATAAACCAGGAATTTCCTACAATCAGTAAAAATTGTGTGAATCAATCAATGCATCTGTTGCATAGAAACCAGTTTGCTGTAGATTCCCTTTGATTGGATCAGCTCATCGTGTTTGCCCCTTTCTGCAATTGTTCCTTCATGCAATACAATGATCTCATCTGCATGCCTGATCGTAGAAAGCCTGTGCGCTATAATGATGCTGGTGCGGTCTTTCATCAGTTTATTGATGGCATCCTGAACCCATTTTTCGCTCTCGGTATCCAATGAAGATGTTGCTTCATCCAGGATTAAAATCGGGGGATTTTTTAATACGGCCCTTGCGATGGTTAGCCTTTGTCTTTCTCCACCACTTAATTTTGATCCCCGGTCGCCTACCAAACTGGTATATCCTTCTTCTTTATTTTCTATGAAAAGGTGTGCATTCGCAATGGTGGCAGCAGCCATTATTTCATCGATTGTAGCTTTTTCATTGCCAAGAGAGATATTGGCCTTGATGGTATCATTGAAAAGAATAGGCTCCTGGGTTACAATCCCCATGAGGTTGCGGAGGTCTTTGATCTTGTATTTTTTGATGTTGATGCCATCAATCAGTACCTCCCCGGATGTTGCATCATGAAAACGGGGGATAAGATCGGCCAGGGTCGATTTTCCTGCCCCCGATGATCCAACAAGGGCGATGGTCTGGCCTTTTTTGATGGTCAGGTTAATCCTGTTCAAAATACTTTTGTCCGGATAGGCAAAAACAACATCCCTGAGTTCAATTGTTTGGTTAAAGGATGCTATAGGCAAAGGATTAGGGTCCTCCATTACCGCTTGCTCCTCCATGATCAGTTTTTGAATGCGTTCTATGCTGGCGGCCCCTTTTTGTATATTATAGGACGCTGTGCTGAAAGCTTTGAGCGGATTGATGATTTGGGTGAAGATGGCGATGAATGTCAGGAAATCGGGTCCGTTGAGTGAAAAATCATGGTTCAAAACCAGGCTTCCTCCGTAATACAATACACAGGAAACGGCGATGATGCCCAGTGTTTCTGAGACTGGCGAGGCAAGGTCCCTTCTTCGAATGGCCCTGTTCTTGATGTCAAAGAGATCATGGTTTTCTTTTTTAAAGCGCCTCAGCTGCTGTTCTTCGGCATTGAATGCCTTCACAACCCGGATGCCCCCAAGGGTCTCTTCAATGGTGCTGAGAATCTCTCCCAGTTTTTCCTGCACACCGGTGGATACTTTTTTCAGTGATCTGCCAATCCTTCCAATCACGAGTCCTGCAATCGGGAGGAAAAGCAATAGAAAAATAGACAATTCAGGGCTGAGGCTTACCATGGCAAGCAGGTAAAAAGCAATCAGGATGGGTTCCCTGAAAAAGCTTTCCAGAAAACTGATGGTAGAAAATTCGACATCCTGGAGGTCGTTGGTGAGGCGGCTCATGATGTCACCCTTTCTTTGTTCATTAAAAAAGCCTATTGGTAGACTGAGAATTTTACTGAACATATCTGTTCGCATGTCATTGATGATGCTGTTTCTGATGGGTGTCAACAGGTACAATGAAAAATAAAGGAATAGGTTTTTGAGCATGATGGCTGTTACCATCACGATACAAATGATGCCCAATGCCTTGATTTTCCCCTGATCTGATGCCATCAATACATTAAGTTGATTGTTCAGAAGGTCTGACAGGCTTCCAAGCTTGAACCTTGAGGGTTGTATTCCACCATTTCCCTGCAATCCAAAAATCAGGGTGAGGAAGGGTGCCAACATGGCGAGTGAAATCAGGGAAAACAGTGCAGAAAGGATGTTGAGTGAAAAATATCCAATCACCAGTTTTGGATACTTTTTTATATAAGAAAAGATGATTCGGAGGCTTTTCATTTGCGTTATCTACGTTTTTTCAGAATTAGCACCAAAAGTAACTAATTTTACATCCATCAAGTGATCAGTTATGGAGGAAAGCAAAAGACAGAAACAGGTGGCCGGCGTGATTCAGGAGGAAATGAACGATATTTTTCTCCGGATGGGGTTGAACATGAGCAGTGGCGGAATGGTATCCATTGCCGCCGTTAAGGTTACTCCAGACCTGCTTGAGGCCAGGTTTTACCTCAGTTTATTTCAGGTAAAGGATGAAGAAGCCGTGATTGCTAAAATTGAAGAGCGGAAAGGTGAGTTGAGAAGACAATTGGGCGAAAGGGTTAAGCAGCAATTGAGAAGGGTGCCTGAGTTGCGTTTTTTCAAGGATGATACCCTTGATCATGTGTTCAAAATGGAAGAAATCTTCAAAAAGATCAACGAAGAACGCGACAAATGAACCTTACGATGATCCTGAAATTTTCATGGCGTTATTTCAGGGCCAAAAAGTCGACCAATGCCATCAACATCATCTCTTGGGTGAGTGTGGTTGCCATCATGTTTGGCACAGCGTCCCTTATCATTATCCTGAGTGCTTTCAATGGATTTGAATCGCTGGTAAAATCACTCTATTCCTCCTTTTATCCTGAATTAAGGATTGGCCCGGAAAAAGGGAAGACAATCAACCTCACTGTTGAACAGCTTAATCAGCTCAGGGGTATTCCTGGTGTTGCAGCCTTCACCCTTGTTGCAGAGGAGAGGGCCTTGTTGCAAAATGGATCTTTACAAACTGTTGTCAATATCAAAGGTGTAGACAATCAATATGCACAGGTTTCCGGATTGCCCAACAATATTTACAGGGGCAAATTCAATACAGGAGATGATCAAAAGCCTGGGCTTGTCATGGGGGTTGGTGTTGAACAGATGCTGGGATTGGCCTCTGACAGGAGCATCTATCCAGTATCCATTTATTTACCGAAGAAAAATATATCATCGGCTGACCCTTCTGCCGCACTGGGTCTTGCCATGGGATACCCGCAGGGTAGCTTTGCCATCCAAACCGAATTTGACAACAAGTATGTGATTACCAACCTTGATTTTGTCAAATCATACACAGGACTGGGAGTCAATGAATTCAGTGGGGTGGAAATCAAGGTAGATGCCGCGGTAAATATTGAAAATGTTTCATCTGCGGTGAAATCCCTGTTGGGGAAGGGGTACAAAATTGAAAACAGGTTTGAGCAGAACAGGATGTTGTATACCACCATTCGCCTTGAGAAGCTTGCCATTTATGGCATTTTTTCATTGATACTCATTGTTGCTGCCTTTAACATGGTTGGGGCATTGAGCATGCTGGTCTTAGAAAAGAAAAAAGATATTCAGGTATTGAAGGCCATGGGTGCCGACCAAGGCTTGCTGCAAAAAATATTTTTGGCAGAAGGCATGCTGCTTTCTTTTATTGGTATGGCCGGTGGAATGGCCATCGCATTGGGGCTCTATTTTTTACAGACCAGGTTCAAGTTGGTTCCGTTGGAAGGCGCAACCTTTTTGATTGATTATTATCCCGTAAAATTGCTCATGACAGATTTTCTCCTGGTTGCCTCTACTGTTTTGTTGATTGGCATCCTGGCATCATGGATGCCGGCAAGAAGGGCTGCATTGGCTGTGGTTGACCTAAGGGTTTGAGATCAATAATCTCCCATTGTTTCTGGAAGTTGGGCCAAGGCTTTGGCCAATTGATCGTCATTGGGTGCGATACCATGCCAGCCATGGTCATTTTCCATGAAGTCAACGCCTTTTCCCATCAGGGTATGCATCATGATGGCAATCGGTTTGCCCTGGCCGGTCAATGATTTGGCTTCTTCAAGCACCTTGACTACATCATCCATGTCATTGCCTTGCATGCTGAGGGTTGTCCATCCAAAGGCCTCAAATTTTTCGCTGATGTTGCCCAGCGATATGACCTGTTCTGTTGGGCCGTCAATCTGCTGGCCATTCCAGTCAATTGTTGCAATCAGGTTATCAACCTTGTGGTGGGCAGCAAACATCAATGCTTCCCAAATCTGGCCTTCCTGCAACTCTCCATCTCCATGAAGGGTGTAGACCAGCCGGTCATCGCCATTGAGCTTTTTGGCGAGGGCCGCTCCAATGCCCACACTAAGTCCTTGTCCGAGTGATCCGGAGGCAATCCTGATGCCTGGCAGGTGTTCATGGGTGGTGGGGTGCCCTTGTAGCCTGGTATTTAATTTTCTGAAAGTTCCCAATTCACTGACAGGAAAATAACCTGTACGGGCAAGGCAGGAATACAGCAAAGGAGAGATATGCCCATTGGAAAGGAAAAAAAGATCTTCACCAACCCCATCCATGTTGAAGGAGGGGTCATGTTTCATTGTCTTGAAGTAGAGGGCAGTCAGGAAATCAGCACAGCCCAAAGACCCCCCAGGATGTCCGCTCTGAACACCATGAACCATGCGTACAATATCTCTTCTGATCTGGGAGGCTGTTTCCTGCAATGAAGCCATGGAATGGGTATTTTCGCAAAACTAATGCTTTTGGGAAATTTATGCAGTCAGGATGATTTATTTATTAAAAATTAAATTCATATAACAATTGATTAACATACGTTTCTTATGTTAATTTTCTACATTTGCAACTTAGAATTGCCAATTCCTTAGTGTGAAACCCCATTTTTTATTATCCATAAATTAAAAAACCAAGGATGGGATCAGTGCTTTTGGCTTCTCTTGTTTCTTTCATTGTTGCTTTTATAGCGATACCTGTGGTCATAAAGATTGCTGATGAAAAAAAGCTGTTTGATCTTCCTGATGAAAGAAAAATACATTTTACACCCATCCCATCTTTGGGGGGCATAGGTATTTTTGTTGCACTCATGTTGTCCGTTTCTACAATGGTTTCTTTTACCGAAGCTCCTGGTCTTCAGTATTTTCTCGGTGCTTCAGTCATCATTTTTTTCCTTGGATTGAAGGATGATATCCTGCTTATCTCCCCCATGAAAAAATTTGCAGGCCAGTTGATTGCAGCTTTCTTGTTGGTGTATCCAGGCCATTTCCAATTGACATCCTTGCATGGCTTTTTGGGGCTGACCGCGTTGAACCCTATATTTTCTATGCTTTTTTCATTCATCACCATCCTGGTTGTAGTGAACGCTTTCAATCTCATCGATGGGATTGATGGCCTGGCAGGTACCTTGGGGCTGGTCTCCACATTATTTTTTGGCGTGGTGTTTGCCATTGAAAAAGATTTTTCTTTTGCCATTCTTTCTTTTTCGATGGCAGCAAGCCTTTTGGCATTCCTCTTTTATAATTACTCCCCTGCAAAAATTTTCATGGGAGATACAGGCTCACTGTTGCTGGGTTTGGTTAATGCAGTCTTGGTGATCAGGTTTATCAATACCGCAAGTTTACCGGGCACAGTGTTGCAGTTTTCAGCTGCTCCTGCCATTGGCTTTGCCGCACTTTTCGTTCCCTTGATGGACACCCTGAGGGTAACTGTTGTAAGGGTGTATCAGGGTCGCTCACCGTTTGATCCTGATGTGAACCACATCCATCACTTGTTGATGAAACGGGGACTTTCTCACATGCAAATTACAGGCTTGCTTGGGCTCTTCGCAATAGGATTCATTGCTTTTGCCATTTTTGCCCAGTCAATGGGCATCAATTTTGTGATTGCTGGCCTTTTCCTTATTGGCACAGCCATCGCTGTCTATTGCAAATTAATGCCCCTGCCTTTGTCTAAAACTGCCCATATCATCGACGCCTCTCCATCTGCCAGGGTAAATGAGCCTACCATTATTCTTAAAAACATTTCTTCCAAGCCAGAACTGAACAATTAGCCTCAGTTTTATATTCCTCGTTTTATTTTCATTCAGTAGATTTGCAGACAAAATTCCCCTTTATGTCTGAAGAACTTGAATTGCAGCTGTTAGATGCTACTGCCACGATGGAAAAAGCAATTTCACATCTTGAATCAGAGCTGACTAAAATACGTGCCGGCAGGGCAAATCCTCAGATGTTTGATGGACTTACTGTAGATTATTATGGTGCTCCAACCGGAATTGCCCAGGTGGCCAATATTTCTGTTGCTGATGCCAGAACCCTTACCATTCAGCCCTGGGAGAAGAACATGTTGCAACTGATTGAGCGTTCCATCATTGCCGCCAATATAGGTGTGACACCACAAAATGATGGCAGCATCATCCGCATTTTTCTTCCCCCCATGACTGAGGAACGAAGGAAAGAAATAGTAAAAAGGGTTCAAAATGAAGGTGAACAATCCAAAGTGGCCATCCGCAACATCAGAAGAGACGCCATTGAACAAGTGAAAAAAATGCAGAAGAACGGTTTGAGCGAGGACATTGCTATAAATGCTGAAAAGGAAATTCAGGAAATGACCAATACGTTCATTGCGCTGATAGAAAAGCATCTTGCTGCCAAGGAAAAGGAAATCATGAGTGTATAAGTCTATTTGTTGGCCAGTCTTACGCCTGCAAGAATAACCGCCATTCCTGCGACTTGAAGACCAGTAATGGTTTCCCCAGCTACAAAGCCCCATCCCAATGCCACCAATGGAATGCCGTACGTTACCATGGATGCAAAAACAGGACCTGCCTTTTTCATCAAGGTATAGAAAATGACGGATGCTAGACAGGTGCTAACTATACCCAAAACAACCCCTGCAATTGTTCCTCTGGTCAAACTACCATTTAGGAGATTCGGGTCGGTGAAATAGCCTGTTGAGGCCAGGATAATCAGGTTAGGAATGATCAATGCAGTAAAGGCAATGGTTGCTATATGAAGGGGTGCAACGTCTTTAAGGTATTGGTTCACCACATTTACATTCAAGCCATAGCAAATGGTGGCAATAATGACGAAAAAAGTATAGCCAATGTATTGCAAGTTAATCTGCCTGGAAGCGCCAAAAACCAAGACCAGCATACCGGCAAAGCCTAGCAACATGCCGACCCATTTGATCCAGCCTACCCTAAGGTTGAAGAACAGCATTCCGATGGCCAGGGTAAAAATCGGCGTCAAGGCATTGAGGATTCCAGCAATCGAACTGTCGATTTTGGTTTGGGCAATGCAAAATAGGTAGGCCGGAAAAAGGGTTCCCAAAAATCCTGAAAGGATCAGGGCCGGTACCGCTTTTTTCGGAACAGCCCTATAGGCAGTTCTTATCCATGGAAGCATGATCAGTCCGGCTGAGATAATCCTGATGGAAGCCAGTTGGTATGGACTCAGTATTTCCATTCCCCCTTTCATGATGATGAAAGAGCTTCCCCAAGTGAGGCAGAGAATGATGAACAGGATCCATTTCACGCTAAACAATTTTTGGACCGCGAAGGTCGTTAAAATTGCCCATCCATCTTCATTCTTTTGCATCAATTTCCTATATTTGTCGCCATACCTACTTCAAATCAACCGTTTTGAATACTGTTTCTTACCAGATCAGATTGCCTCAGTTTGAAGGTCCATTCGACCTTTTACTTTTCTTCATTGAAAGAGATGAACTTGATATTTATAATATTCCCATCACCAGCATCATTAATGACTTTTTGGCTTTTATCAAAAAGTCTGAAGAAGACAATATTGAATTAAGCAGTGAATTCATCCTTTTCATATCAACACTCATCAGGATCAAAGCAAAAATGTTGCTTCCCCGAAAAGAGCTGGATGACCATGGAAATGAAATTGACCCGAGGAAAGAATTGATTGATAAAATTCTTGAATATAAAAAATTCAAGGAGGCCTCATTGAAGCTTGCGGAGCTTGAACAACAGCGGATGTTCATGGTGAAAAGGGGGAATCTCCAACAGGATCTTTATGCCATAGGTGAGGAGTCATCAGAAGGAACGGAAATTCAATCCATCTCGCTTTTCAAGCTGATGAAAGTCTTTGAAAAGGTGATGCAAAGGGTGCATGACCGCCAGAACAAACCGCAGCATGTCGTATACAGGTACAATTATACCATGGATGAAACCCGTGAGTATGTGTTGAAAGTCAGTGCAAAGGAAAAAACCATGTCTTTTGAAAAGGTATTCGACATTTGTCAAGACAGGCTGCATGCTATTTTCCTGTTTCTTACCGTATTGGAGCTTGTTCAACAAAGCTATTTGGCCATCATCATTGGCGAAGGGAAGAACAATTTCATCATTGAATTCAATGATGACCGCCCTGAAGATCAGTTGGTCAGCATTATTGAATAACGCTCACAACAGCGTTCATCATCTCCCTTGCGGTTGTAGCAATCGCTTCAGCATCATAATGGCATTCCTTGTGCAATTCCTTCTGGGAGCCATGTTCAACAATGCGGTCAGGAATCCCTAGGATCCTTACATCAGCCTTGTAGCCATTATTAGCCATGAATTCTAAAATTGCGGAACCAATTCCTCCAACAACAGTTCCATCTTCAACAGTGATGATTTTGTTGTAAGTGGAAAATACCTCATGAAGCATTGCTTCATCAAGCGGTTTTGCAAACCGCATGTCATAGTGACCAGGGGTAATGCCATCAGCCATCAAGTTTCTGATGGCAGCAGCAGCAAAATTGCCCGGATGCCCAAATGATAGGATGGCAATTTCTTTTCCTTCTTTGAGTTTACGCCCTTTGCCGATCTCAATTTCCTTCATGGTTGTTTTCCACTCAGGCATCATGCCTTCGCCTCTTGGGTAACGAATCACGAAAGGCAGTTTTATTGAGTCTAGTTGTGCAGTATACATGAGATCCCTCAACTCT